>NZ_JALAAI010000142.1:0-8929 GCF_052785085.1 Candidatus Electrothrix sp. | reverse complement strand
GTTTGATTTTTTCATCTCACCAAACAAATAGACAATCGTCAAGTCGAAAATAGCTGGAAAAAAAAATTTCGGTAATTAAGTTATCCCGCTTGAATGTTTAGGTGTTTTTTTACGAGCTGAATTGCTGTACTTCAGCGACTTGTTAAATTGACGGAGGTTGCGTGGTAGTAATAACATATATTGCTAAGGGTGGTATAACTGCAAAATTGCATCTCTGAGAAACCCTTTTACTCCAATAGTTATACGAGACCTTCCCGAATATGCACGTAGCTGGCCAAGCTTAAAAAGTTTACATAGGCGGGAATAAGCATCACCTGATTCATACAGCTCTGAACGTGCTCTTAATATGTTCGCACGCGCTGTATAATCTTTAATTGCTTTTTCTATTCCGACCACATGTTCAACGCAAATAACAGAGTCTACTTGCGACGAAAGGTACGAGGCATATTCTGTACAAATTTTGGCTTCCCAATAAAGTTCTTCCAAAGCTGGACGTCTCTTAAACATATCTACAAAACTTTCTTTTGTATTGTCGTAATCTCCTGTCACAGTTTGTGGATGGCGCCGGTAAAGAGCGCTTACCTCACTGAGGATAGAGACTCCACCAATGGCATTGGCGATCATACAAGTCCATTGATCATGCGACTGTTTATTGAAGGATCGATATCGATTTAAAGGTCGCATATTGTAGTCGCACATATGGAATATATCTGCCCGTACTGTTTGAAGAAACCCATGCCACTCAAACAAAAGGCCTAATTGATTATTTTCAAAATATCCGTACTTTTCGCATGCGGGGAATACTACACCTGATGAAATCAAGTTTTTATCTACAAGATAGGCGCTTTGCAAAACTAGATTTATGTTTGGATGTCTCGAAATTTCATCTACAGCACTGGAAATCTTATTTGGAAGCCAAACGTCATCCTGGTCACAGAAACATATCCATTCCCCCGAGCATTTTTTTGCCGCTTTAAAAAAATTTTCGATAGCCCCAATATTTTTTTCGTTTCTAGTTATTAGAACGGGAAATGGCGCCGATTTCGAAAAACTTTCTAATATTGCAACCGTATTGTCATTTGATTGATCATCGCAAACCACAAGCTCGCAAGGAAGAAATTCTTGCTTCGTAAGGCTTTCAAGCTGAGCCGCAAGATAGTCACCACCATTATAAGTGGCCATCGCAATAGAAACTTTTAATGTCATACCGGCTTTACAGCAGTAAGCGTCAGGAATTCGGAACCTCTCAGCCCGAATGGGGGCGTTTTTGGCATTCGCAGCGCATGGTCAGAAGACGGATCATTGTATGCTTTACCCAACTCCAGACGAGCGCTTTTCACTGAAATTGAACCCCATATCCCTGGGCGCTCTATAAACTTGATGTCAATGAAGCCTAGGCGGATAAGTGCTTCCGACAGTACTTTGCTTGTTGGTAAACTCAAGTGACGTGGTGCATCTAAGCCAAGCCAGTATCGTGACCAAAAATGATGCCCAAATGACTCGATGTTTGGAGCGTCAATATACAAAAATCCACCTGGACGCAATAGGATAAAAATTCTCTCCAGCTCAGCGATTGGATCGTGGATATGCTCAATGACGTGCGATAGAGTAATGACATCGAAACTACCGGCTTCTTCAAGAAAAACTTCACTAGAACCAACACGTAAATCAATTGAATCAGTTTCGGTAATTAAATTTTTTATCTCAGGGTCAAGATCACACCCAAAAGCTTGCCAACCACCTTGAGAAACCAATCTGAGAAATCCCAAATTCCCACACCCGATATCTAAAATTTTTGGTGTGGTTCCCATTAGGATTGGTGGAATATAACGCAAGTCGTCTTCAATGATTCTTGTAGTACGAGTTCGAAGGCGTGTCAGATAGAAGCCAGCTCGAATAGACGGTGAAAAGTGAGAGTTATAAATTTTATTCCTATACCCGTTGACCAAAGCTAACCTAAAATACTTTAGCAGACCTTTGATGCCAGAGCTTCCACGTTCAAAACTCGCTGCATGAGTGTAATATTGACGATAAGCAAGGTGTATAGTATCTAGCGTTGGTCTTGGACTTAAATAACCAGACGCACATTCTTTACATTGCAAAAAAGTCCATACGCCTGGAGCTGTTCCGAAAACAATATCAGAAAGACCTTCATACAATACTTGGCTTTTATTTGAATGACACCAAGGACATTTCGCTACTACTTCCAGTCCATTTTCAGGCCAATGCTTTTTGTAATCCATTTTTTTTACCTTGGTTTTTCTAAAAAGTTTCATATTGAATTGCCCCGATTTTATGAAAGACGACTTTTTGAACTTACAGATCAGACTGAATCTTAATCTACCAAATCGGGTTGTAGAGTTCATGTCATTTCAAGATACCGAAATAATCGTGACAATACTGTCCAGCAGAGCATGAAAGCAGGGTATCCAGGCGGATACTGGATGCCAGAATTTCGACAGCCCAGGGATCACCCAGCCTGTCGAAAAACCGCATTTTTCGAGCATTTTAATTTCCCACTTTTAGAAAATTTGATCCGGGTAAATCGCTGATTTTCACTGGCTTACCCTTGTCAATACCCTATCCAAAAACCGGGAAACCATTTTTAATTCAAATGGTTAAAATTCGACAGGCTTAGGCTTCCCCCCAAATTCCATATTTCTTCTGACAAAAAACAGTGGCTTTTTGATTGAGCGCCTGTCTCCCGGCTCCGGCAAGTTCCAGGTCTAAAAGTGCCTCTTGAGCACCGGCTTCACTCGACCTTGGACAAGGTAAGCGCCAAGGGCAATATATTCGGACGCCGTTGCGCGCTAGTTGCGCTGATAACCAGAAATCATCGACAAACCAGGCTTCATCGGGAATATTAAACGCTTCATCATCAAAAAACTCCGGTCTCACCACCACGCCACAAACGCCAAACAATATATCCACATAACCGGGAATAATAATGGGCCTGAAAAGCGGTTTATCAAAGCCAACATTTTTTTCTAAAAATCGCCCAAATCTATACTGTAAATCATGTTTGTGCAGTATTTGTCGCGCACAAGGCCAACCGGGTTTAGGAGCGTCTTTCGTTACGCGGCGACCTAACGTAGCGATTGCTTGAGACTTTCTTTTGGCTTGAATATCGAAAAGCCGTTTCGCCCACCCTGGTGGAAATAGACCGTCATCATCGCAAAATAGAATTTGCACATCTTGACCTCGGAAATCTCGACTGGCCGGTAAAACCTTAGTGGCGGGGCCATAATCTTCATCAATTTGGCAAATGATTACACCTTTTGGAACTTCTGGCAAGCTTCCATCATAGTCAGGAAAACGTCGATATTTTCTGGGAATATATAGACGAATCTCGTCTGCTGCACGTTGTGCTAGCAGTGTTTCCAGTGATGCTTTTAAAAATGGAAACCTTGGGGGGATTATGGATAGTGAAATAATGCGCATAACTTGTTAATTATACCTCAACCAAAGAACCACATGGAATTATTTGAGTTTCCATTATGCTGATACCTTAGTATTACTTTGTTTGAAAGTTTTGAAAACATTGTTTGCAAGATGTTCAATAACATACCAGTCATCGAATTGTGAAATATTAGTCACAACCCGTACAAAGCCTTTTGAGCGAAGTAAGCTATGCATTGCATCACGCTCTGGGCGGAAATTATGCTCAATTGTCATTATTGAAATTTCCCATTCTTCAAAAGGAAACTTGGATAAAATATCGTACTCACTACCTTCTGTATCAATACTAAGATAGTCGATCTTTTTGGGGGCATTGGCACGTTTTAGCAAATCGTGGAGGGATATTGTCTGAACAACATAACTTTTTGCCCCCTTTCTACGCTGTGCATGACGGTCTCTTTCAGCATAATCACCCAATGTCGAAAATCCTGCGTCAATGGCCTCCCAAAAGTCCAGAGTTTGTCCACTTTCTCTCCAGACACAATCATGAACGATAGTACATGTTCGATTCTGTGCAAGTCGTTCATGCCAGACCCTTGCGGGTTCTGCAAGAAGACCATCCCATAACAATTTTTTTTCGAATATCCAGGTATTGTTACCGGAAATGCCATCAGTAGCCCCGAACTCGACGAAGAACCCTTTTTCTTTTTCCTTAAGAACCAAAGCAACGAAAATATCTTGAAATATTTCGGCTTTGGATTGGGGAAGCAGTGCTAAGGCTTGCTTCAAATAGTTATCTTCCAAATGCTCTGTGAAAGATAAGAAGGCTTGATAGCGTAGCAATTGTTGTTCGCTGTAAATAAGGCGATCAAACGTTTCTTGTTTTGTTACTGCAATATTGGCTTTTGCTAGAAGGATTCTAAATTTGTTTAGTAAAAAATTCATAATCGCCAGGGTTCCTGAATGCAGAAATAATATCTATAATCTATTTCGTCGCGGCATATAATTTTGAGTTAAAGTTTCATAACAATAAAATATCAGTAAAAGCATTGTTTTTTTCTAGCGATAACGCCAGTTCAAAAAGGTTTTTTTGGGTAATAGGCGTGAGAAATATAGAACGACTTTCTAGGTCACAGTATTTTGAATAACCACTCTCGCTTATAAAATTAATGAGGTGTTCAAAAGTACCATTTGCTTTTAGGTCTTGCGGAGTAAATTCGAAGACGAGCGGCCACACTTTTCCAAGTGACTTTGTGGCTCCAGAAAGTACATCTGCTTCAAAGCCCTGCACATCAATCCAAATAATACCTTCGATATTTTCATCATCAGGAAGAAAATCGTCAAAACGGTGAACGGGTACGGAAATAGTTTGTGCAGAGGAATTCTCTTGTCCTGTAAATATCTTGTGATCCCCATGATTTTCTGCATTGAGACTCAATTGTGCAATCCCATTCTCTGCGCCTAAAGCGATCTCATGGCATTCTATGAGGTTCTCGACATCATTCAATATCGTGTTAATCCGTAACAGGCGAAAATTTTGTGGGTCAGGCTCAAATGCAATTGCCCGTTTTACATAGCCTCTAGTAACCGCAGGGATACATATTGGGCCAATATTCGCTCCGACATCAAAAAGCAGTTGTGGTTTTCGCCCCCCACGTTCTGTATCAATAATCTGCATAGCCCGTTCAAACTTTTGAAAATCAAAATATCCTCGAGAATAAAGCAATCTGCCGATAATTTTGTCTGTGGTTTGGACGACATAATTTTCATTTGCGTGGTTGCTTAAAGCATAAGTTGAGTCTAGTTCGTCAAAGTGGTGACGACGCCAATACATTGATTTAAGACGTGAGAGGTAGAGTCGGCAAATCGCGCTGACTAGTGAAGACTTTATTTGACGTGCAAATCTAACACTTGAGACAGCCCCTGGGATTCTCTTTAAAAATTCGCGCATTTGTGATAATTTTTGATGCATTTTCTCTTGGTTTCCGATGTTATCGTGCTTCGGTCAATTGCCCCATCGCCTGCTTAAACACCGGATTCAAACTATCAAACCCCCGATAATCTAACCCTACTTCCCGACAATGTTTGCGACGCGCCTCCGGTTCCATTTCCAAAAAGCGCTTTATAGAAGGCCAAGCTGCCTTAACGTACTCTTCTTTAAAATCCTCTACTACGACGCCGACACCCAGTTCTTCGGCGACCAGATAATCTTCAGATACGCCCTTCGTAATCAAAAAAGGCAAGCCTGCGCACAAATATTCACCGACTTTGATGTTGGAAATAAACTGCTTGGATGGGCCGGGCGGTACGGCGATAACGGCGAAATCCGCCGCAAAGTAATAGTGATGAATATCGGCATAATCACTATGACAAATGGTATAGGTACCGCGTTCGACACCTGCTTTGTCAAACATCGCCAGCACTTCTTCATCTTCATGCGGGGTGACGATTAAAAAGTGTAAGCGCGGTTCTAATTCACGCAACCAACGGTACATCCAGGCGGTTTCTTCATAATAATACAGGCTACCAAATTTGCCAGGATAAAACAACACCCACTGGTCGTCATTTAAACCCAGCTTAGCACGCATGGCATCACGCTCATGCTGATTAAAGGTAAATTTACGGTCATTGGCCACGGTGGCGATTTTAAAAAACTTGCCTTTGACCTGCCAAGTTTCTTCAACTCGTTGGCGCATAAAGCGCGTACCGGAAGCAATGGCCGTGGCGTAGCGGGCAGCACGATATTCCAGGGCATGGGAAATTTTGTATACCAAACTGTCCTCGGCCCACATGCCGTTGTCAATGGCATATTCGCTGTGCGGTTCAAACTGATACAAAAACAACCGCATCCCCAATAACCGCGCATAAAGATAGGCATACGTACCCGCGACCGAACCCAGGGTGACAATATGGCGATAGCCCTTGGCGCGTAGTGTCGTCACGGCCAGCAAACCCGCCCAGATGTCTTTTAGTTTACTACGGATACCGGTACCGGGATGCCAGGTGAGTTGCGTCCATTCAAGCCCTTGCGCTTTCCAGCTTTCAACAATGCGTTTTTGCTCGTCGCTCAAGGGAAAGCGACTGTCTTCATAAGTCACCACATGAAAGCGGATATCGTTGTCGGGATTTTGCAGGTAATCGTTGATGTATAACCAGAAGTTACCCTGAATCAGGGCATCGAAAAAACGATTGTAAAGAAAAATCACGACTGTCTTTGGTTTGTCCATGAAAAAGTATCGCTGTCAGTCGGTCATAAGTTGATGTTGTTGCAAAAGCGCAAATATTTTATCAAGCTGCTTATCATATGTGTTTTCCAAGGCAAATGCCCTGCGCTCAGCCTGTTTTTCCTCGCTATTATAATACGAAAGGTTGTTTAAAACTTTTTTAAATACCGCTAAGTAATCTTGCGAGTCGTCCACCATTTCTAGTAAATGGCGCTTATTTTTGTATTCATCGGTATAGGTAGTCACAATGGTTTTACCACTGGCTAGGTATTCCATGAACTTGTGTGGACTTGCCTGGTCTCTATACCGTGCTGCTTGATACGTCACTAGCATAATATCCGCCCGTTCAAGAATCGGAAGGATTAAATTACTTTTTACTTTACCCCACCAGTTGGCATTAGGCAGATTACCTGCCAATTGCCGGAGCCTTCCGTCTTCTCGGTATCCACCGACAAAATGGAATTGTACTTGGGGAAACTGCCGAGCTATATCAGCAAGTAACTCCGCATCCAGATACAGCATGTCCAAATTACCAATGTACACTGCATGAGGATAATTCGAGGTAAATCTATTTAATTGGCTATTCGTCAAGGCTTCTGGCTTTTCAACAGCAGCCAAGCCATGATGAATTTTATATGTCTTTGGATTATATGGAATTAGTCGCTCTTTGATGAAATCCGTGGTACAAAAACAAATATCCGCCGTGGACGCCGCAACTTCGGGGTTGAAATCTTGATTCAAATCAACCTGGTGGTAGATCTTTAAACGCTGCCCTGCAAAGCGCATATCAAAAAAGCGTGAGTTTTCAAATAGCCATATGGTGTCTATGGTGTATCCAATTTCATTTTCTAGTTTCTTTAGCCAACGTCTTTCAAGACAATTTCGTAACAAGGCTGGGTAATAGCGTAAACCACTGGCAATTTGTGCTGAAGTAATGGTGTAAAGGTTTTCTTGTATTTTGGTTGTTTCTGTTTGTTGTTTACTGTTATCAAAAGGGTTTAGGAAGTAGACGGTGAATCCTTGTTTGGCAAGGGTGAGTGCGTAATGGTGCTTGCTCACTGTGTGGGCTTGCCAAGGTTCGGGGGAAATAAGGAGGATGGTGTTCATTGTATAGTCCTAGTATGTAACATCTACACATATACTTTGCGCGGTCACGTTTTCGGATTTTCGATTTAGAGTGGTTGGACGTGCCAAGCTACAATTCGGCGCTCCAAAATCGGAAAATTTGACCGTTCGGAGTATATGTCGAAAAATAAGCAAGAGCGTTTTCAATGCGTTATAAAATTGACGCGTTTGCATTTATGTATACCGGGGCGATAGCCGATTGTGCAATTCAAAATTGTCCTAGTCAGTTGAAAATTTATAGATTTTCTATAGAACAATTCTTAGTAACAACAAATAAGTTTTCTGAAGGCAAAAGGCCAAATTTGTTACTGCCAACATTAAAAATATTTTCATTCTCCCAATTGAATTTATTAACTGTAAATCCATGGCTTTCAAGTCTACTTTTATAATCAAGTGCATATATTCTTACATGATCAGATTGACCGAATTTAATCTCTCTATCTGATGGTGAGGTTACTGTAAAATCCTCATACGTTTTTTCAAGTATTCCAGAAATTGGAACCTGAAGAATTCCCCAACCCTCGTTCTTTAATACTCTGTGTAGTTCTGTCATTGCCTTTCCGTCATCTTCTATGTGCTCCAAAACATGATTACAAATAATGACATCAAATGTTTCATCTGGAAAATCAATATTTGTGATGTCCATTTTTTTCATTACATTTATGCCGCTAATATCAGTAGTTAAGTAATCAATATTGTTGTGAATTTTAATAATTCTACATAATTCCATTTCTGGTGCTACATGTAAAACCTTTACTTCTTTTAAAAAGATATTTGTTTTATGTTTTAAATAAAGATATACAAGCCTCTCTCTATCAGTAGAATTGCAAACGGGGCATATGACATTTAATCTATACCCACCTCCGATAACCTTTTTTTCTTGTAATACACTAAAATTATAGCCAAAAGGAAATAGCTTTCTCAAATTTGAATTACACAATGGACATTTGAATTTGAATCCGAAGTATCGTATTTTGTTTAACTCTCTTGTATATTTCACAATGCTTATCTCTTGATAGTTTAATGTGTCAAGGTTGAAAATAAGGCAATTTTCGCAATACCGCAAAACTCGCACAGTAGCTTCAGGCAGCAAGCTTATACCACTGTTCCTTGAGCTTGTTTAACTGCTTCTGTGATTGTTTAGCGGAACGGATATGAGTTTTAAACCGATTCCTGTGATT
>NZ_JALAAI010000141.1:0-9120 GCF_052785085.1 Candidatus Electrothrix sp. | reverse complement strand
CAGTTGAAGATCGTTAAGTTTCCTGATGCTGATTTTATCAGCGAGGGTGTTTTGGAAACGGGAGCCAAGTAGACAAATGCCCTCTGGGCTTAACCAATACCACCCCCTCTGGGGGTGGATTCTTTATGCCAATCGTTATGTATTGGTTATTATGAAAGTACCGGGTGACTCCTTAAAACCATCTGATCAACTTTCATTTTTTGTTATCCCTCCCCAAGGGGGGATGAAAGTTATTGCAGGACACCGCATTATAAAGGAGAGATATGAAACTCAAAGTCCTCATAATTATTCTTGTTGTGCATTTTTTTGCAGCTACTGCCTCGGCAGAGACAGTCAACCTTTCTGCGGCAGCCAGCATGACTGATGCGCTCAAGGAAATCATCACCGGTTTTGCAGCGGCCCATCCTGCGGCCCGGATCCGGCCCAACTTTGCCTCTTCCGGAAGTCTGGCTAAACAGATTGACCAAGGAGCACCGGCGGATGTCTATATTTCCGCCAATCCCAAATGGATGAAATACCTGGTGGGAAAGGAGCTTATCGCCCCGGGCACAGATCGTATCTTTGCCTATAACAAGTTGGTCTTTGTCGGGGAGAAACGTTCAAGGTCCTTGGCTCTGGACAAACTGACTGAACTCGACCGTATTGCCCTGGGAAGCCCCCAAAGCGTTCCGGCCGGTCAATATGCCAAACAGGCCCTGGAGCACGCCAAAATATATACGGTGCTTGCGCAGCAGAGAAAACTGGTTATGGCCAAGGATGTACGCCAGGCCCTGCTCTATGCGGATCGGGGCGAGGTGGACGGAGCCTTTGTCTATCAGACCGACGCTCTGCTGGCCCGGAATGCAAAAATTCTCTTCATCGTGCCGGATGATTCGTATGACCAGGTGGCCTATCCCCTGGGGCTGACTGTTGCCGGAGCAAAGAATGCATCGGCAAAGGCGTTGTATGAATATATGAGCAGCACGGAGGCAAAGCAGGTGTTGAAGAAGTATGGGTTTGAGATGGGCAAGTAACAACCTTACCGTGACGTGTTCACTGCACTTCCCCTGTTGACAGAGGAGGATATGTTTCGTAAATTGATCTGTTCAGATTATACCGTTCAGTAATGCGCTGCCCAAGGTGAAGGGGACATAACCTGAGCAGGTAGCCCTTCCGGACCATCTCACGACTAAGGAGCCATCATGAAGACCATCCCTCGCTGCATGAGCACCCAGCATCCCGATAATGCCTCAATCCCGTTTTTTGCTTCGGGATCAGCGCTGGTTGGTGAAGACGAAATCCGCGAGGCCTACTATGCCTTCTCCCACCTCGGCTGTGATGAACAGATGTGGGATGTGGAGGGCAAAGAGATTGATACCTACGTGGTCAAAAAGTTGCTTTCATATTACCCGGAGTACTTCCATGAGAACGTTCTCGGAGAGGATCTTCGCATCACACTTCGGGTGCCCAATCCCACTGTGGAGAAGACAGAGGGCAAAATCCTGCTGGAGACCCTGGAAAGCATTCCCCGCTCCTATGATGCGGCCCAGCTCTTTTATAAACGGGATGTACCACCGATTTTTGAGGTCATTCTGCCGATGGCGACCTCGGCCTGCTGCATTGATCGCATCTACCGCTACTATGCCGACCACATCATCGGACGCCAGCATGAACGCTTCAGATGCGGTGATATCACCATTGCTGAGTGGATCGGCGAATTTGCTCCGTCCCGGATTCAGGTGATTCCCCTGTTCGAGGACGTGGAAACCATGCTCAAGGCTGATGAAATTGTTGCAGACTACCTGGCAGACAAAGAGATTAAGGATCAGCGGGTCTTCCTGGCCCGTTCCGACACGGCCATGAACTTCGGGCTGGTTCCGGCGGCCCTGGCCAACAAGATCGCCTTGGCAAAGCTGGATACACTGTCCCGCCAAAGCGGAGTCCGTATTCATCCCATCCTTGGCATGGGGTCAGCACCATTTCGGGGTGGACTTTCTCCGCGCACTGCTGAACGGGTGGGACGTGAGTATCCCAGTGTGCCCACCTTTTCCATTCAGTCTGCCTTTAAATTTGATTATCCCATTGACGAGGTGCGGCCTGCGTGCAGGTATCTCCGGGAACGCGACATAGGACCGGCGGTTCCTGTTGATGTCGAACAGGCAGAGTCTATCATTCAGCGCTACAGTGCGACCTATCAGCACCATCTTATTGAGCTGGCACCCCATATTAATCGAATGGCCAAGTATATCCCGGCCCGTCGCGCCCGCAAGCTCCACGTCGGTCTGTTTGGCTATTCACGGGAAGTCGGCGAGATCACCCTGCCCCGGGCAATCTCCTTTACCTGCGCCTTGTATTCGCTGGGTTTCCCGCCGGAACTCATTGCCTTTGAGGAACTGAGCAAAGATGATCTTGCCTTTATGTTGAATATCTACCCGTCTTTTGGCGCCAAGATTCAGGACGCCCTCTGCTTTACTGATCTTGACAGCCCATTCATGACCCATGCCCTGCGTGCTGCGCTGGACAGGTCAGGCCTACAGTACGAAACCAACGAGGAGCATCTTGCCATTGTGCAGCGGATTCGCCGTGAGCTTCAACAGGGAGATTCAGCGCATATCACGGATATGCTGGTGCGGGCGGCCCTGATTCGGCGATTTCTTGGGTAGCCGCCTGCTCCCTGTTTTGTTTATTTTCCCCGCTCAGTGGGTTCGCTACTTCAGGTGCGTAACTTCCGTACTTTGAATGCCAACAGTACAAGAAGCAGACCAAAGAGAACGGCATAGGTAGCGAGCAACCATAACAGTGTCAGGATACCGGCGCTCGGCATAATCAGAAGAAGTATGCCCAGGAGAAAGGAGGCTACCCCGCTGAAAATCAACAGCCATTCGCCTTGAATTTCTTTGCGAAGCTGGATTGCAGTCACAATATCCAGAATGCCTGTAAGGAGAGCCCACACTGCAATAGCGATCAGCAGAGCAAAGGCTGTAACCCCGGGTGCCAGGAAGGTTACCAATCCGATAATAATACCGATCAATCCGCCCAGCAATCCTGTCCACCAATATCTGTTCTGCCTGCGTCCGGCAATGGAAGCGCCCACATGCAGGATGCCGTCAGTCAGAATATATACTCCGAAAAAAAGTATCAGGAGTGTCAGCGTGATACCAGGGTATACCCACGCCAGTACACCGAAAACCAAGGCGATAATACCGCGCAGAAGGAGCACCCACCAATTGTCTGCAAAAACAAAAGATATCTGTTTTTCTACCATGTCCATGTGTTACCTCCTTACTATTTATTTCCTTTGTTCATGAAGCTTTTTAAAAGACCATGACCAATGAGGTAACAGAAAATTGCTTTGTTGTCAAATCGGCCTGAAAGCTTGCGGTGCCTCTGCCTCCTTTCCGCAAGACTGCTCCGGTACAATGGGCAATACCTCTCTTGTGTAACGGTGGGTTGTACTGGAGTGTAACGGTGGTTTGCACTAGAGTACGACGGTGGGTTGAACTAGAGTGCAACGGTAGGTTACACTAGAGTGCAACGGTGGGTTGAACTAGAGTGCAACGGTAGGTTACACTAGAGTACAATGATGAATTGCACTAGAGTGCAACGAGTGAAAACACTCCGGTACTTTAGGTTATTCATAGTAACATGATTCATGTCGGACTGCCAGAGTGCGTGCCCGCCGCTGAGAAGATAAGATCACGGCTGGGCCGGGAAGCCAGATAGCTGATGATACTTGTTTCAATATAGACAGTTTTACTCATACATTAAATGATAACACCGCCCTTCGTTATTCACAATTGAAAAAACGGATAACATGCTCACCCTATCCCCTGACGACATCCAGGCCATTAAGCTCTCCCTCCAAGTGGCAGTCACCGCAACCATCATTGCCCTGCCCCCCGGCTTTGCCGTGGCCTATCTTCTGGCCCTGAGCAAGATGCGCGGCAAGGCCCTGCTGGAGGGCATGATCAACCTGCCCCTGGTCCTGCCGCCGGTGGTGACCGGCTATCTCCTGCTCCTGCTCTTTGGGCGCAAAGGCTGGATCGGCGGACTGCTGGACAAATTCGACATCCGCATCATCTTCACCCTGCGCGGGGCAATCATCGCCTCGGCCGTGGTCGGATTCCCCTTATTGGTCCGCTCCATCCGCATCGGCATGGAGGGCATTGACCGCCAGTACATCCAGGCATCCAGAACCCTGGGGGCGAAATGGTGGGACACCCTGTTCACCATCACTGTGCCCCTGTGCAGCCGGGCCATTTTAGCGGGCATGACCCTGATGTTTGCCCGCAGCCTGGGTGAGTTCGGCGCAACTATTGTCCTGGCCGGCAACATCCCCGGTATCACCCAGACCATCCCCTTGGCTATTTATGAGTACACCAGCACGCCGGGCGGCGACAGCATGGCTCTGTCCCTCTGCCTGATCTCCATCCTGCTCTCCTTTGCCGTGCTGCTCATCGGCGAGGCAGCCAACCGCAGTCTGGCAAGGAGGTAGGCAATGTTTCTCGAAGTAAATGTGACCAAGAAGTTTCCCGACATTATCTGTCACGCCGCCTTTTCCCTGGAAAACAAACAATGCGGGGTATTCGGGCCGTCAGGCAGCGGCAAATCCACCCTCATGCATATGCTGGCCGGACTGCTGGAGCCGGACAGCGGCTTCATTCGCCTGAACGGGCGCACCCTGTTTGATCATGAACAGAAGATCAGCCTGCCGCCGGACAGACGCCGGGTGGGTGTGGTCTTCCAACATGCCCATCTTTTTCCGCATATGAGCGTGCAACGTAACCTGTTCTACGGTATGAATCGCCTGCCCAAGCAGGAGCGTAATATCAACTCCGATCATCTCATCAAAGTCCTGCGCATTGATCAGCTGCTCAACCGCAACGTGACCAAGCTCTCTGGCGGTGAACGGCAACGGGTGGCCCTGGGACGCACCATCCTGGCCAATCCCCAGCTCATCCTGCTGGACGAACCCCTGTCCGGCCTGGACAGCACCCTGAAGTATCAGATCATCCCTCAACTTCAGCAGGTCTTTGCCGAGTTTTCCATCCCCATGCTCTTTATCAGCCACAGCCTTCAGGAACTTCGCATGATGACAGAAGAGGTGCTGGTGATGCAACAGGGGAAACTTGCCCAACAACTGGCCACAGAAGAACTTGCCCGGACCAGCTTCGGTACTGGTGGACAGGGATATACCAATCTCCTCCACCTGGATGCAATGGAGGATTTAGGCAAGCTACTCAGCTGTCGCTGGGGAAGCATTCCCATGATGCTGGTCAAGGCCCCGGATCAACGTCCAGGAGAATTCTCTCTGAATGGTCGGGACATCATCCTGTTCAAGAAACACCCTGATGCCTCCAGTGCCCGTAATATGCTTTCCTGCACGGTTCGCAGAACCTATGAAACAAACTGGCTGGTAGGCGTTGAACTGGACTGCAAGGGGCAAACCCTTATAGCGGAGATCGTTCCGCAATCTGTAGAAGAGCTGAATATCCGACCAGGAAAAGAGGTGGTGGCCGTATTCAAGGCCTCAGCCTTTCGACGACTCTATTAATTGGAGCAAGAATATGCGCTTATTTTCAGGTACAATCATTGCTACTCTCTTTATCACGACCTTATTGTTTTCCTGTATCTCCCAGGATGAAAAGCCTCCTCAGCAGACTTCAACAGAAGAGGAAACTGTTTTCATCCATGATATGACAATCACAACAGGCCAGACCCTCTTTGTGCCAGCCTATTCAAAGGTACATTATACTGGCAATAACACCATGAAACTGGCCGTGACTCTGACCATCCATAATACAGACTTCACCCACCCTATTTTCGTTACCTCTGTTCGCTATTATAACACCACAGGCAAGATGGTGCAGGAGTACCGGGAACAACCACTCCGGTTAGGGCCAATGGCAGCAACGGATTTTTTTGTTGATAGTGGTGAGCAAACCGGTGGCGTGGGAACACATTTTATTGTTGAATGGGTTGCAGAACAACCTGTTTACGAACCTGTTGTTGAGGCATTGATGGTGAGCAACTCCGGTACCCAGGGGCTTTCCTTTACCAGCTCAGGCCGGGTAATCAAGCATATCGACATCCCCCCGCCATTCTGATCTGTTGGCAAGGGATCAAGGGATAAAAGTTTATTATAAAAAAAATTATGACAGAACAGAATATCACATATGCAGCTGCCGTCCTGCACAAGGTTGCAGCTAATATCGAAAAGGTTATGAAGGGGCAAACCGATTCCATCCGACTGCTCCTGGCAGGCTTTGCCAGTGGCGGCCATATTCTGCTTGAAGATTATCCTGGCACGGGCAAGACCACCCTGGCCAAGACCCTGGCCCTTTCCATTGAGACCCGTTTTACCCGTATCCAGTTCACGCCTGATCTCCTGCCTTCGGATATCCTTGGTGTGTCCGTCTTTGATCCCAACGATAAAGAATTTCGCCTGCACAAGGGGCCGGTCTTCACCAATATCCTGCTGGCTGATGAAATCAACAGGGCCTCACCCAGGACCCAATCTGCCCTGCTTGAGGCAATGGCAGAAAAACAGGTCAGCATTGATGGCAGTCATTGTCCACTGGAAGATCTCTTCTTTGTTATTGCCACCCAGAATCCGGTGGAATCACAGGGTACCTACCCTCTGCCTGAGGCCCAAATGGATCGTTTTTCTCTCCAGTTCAGCCTGGGCTATATCAGTATAGAAGAAGAAGTGACCATGCTCTCCACCCAGAGCGACCACCACCCCATTGAAGATGTTGCTGCCTGTAGCACAGCTGAAGAAATCCTCATGGTCAAAAAACAGGTTCATGCTCTCCATGTCAGCGAAGAACTCAAGCAGTATATTGTCCAACTGGTGCATGCCACCCGCTCTTCTCCGGGCCTTGTTCTCGGAGCTGGCCCCAGGGCCTCCTTGTCTCTTATGCAAACGGCCCGGGCCCTGGCCTTGTTTGATGGTTTGGACTTTGTGACCCCGGATCATATTCAGGAGCTGGCAGTCCCTGTGATTGCCCATCGCCTGATCCTTGATCCCCAGGCCCGCTTTTCCGGTCAAACCACCCAGGGCATTGTGGAAGAAATCATGGAATCACTTCCTGTTCCAGCATAGCTGGCAGCTCGTTACGCTATGCGATATTTTTTCTATATATCTTATAAGCTCTTTGACGGAGTAAGCAGCTGGCGAAAAAAACACTTTACCTCAGCAGGCCTCCTGCTTTTAGGCGTTCTTGCCGTTTCTGCGGGCCTTGGAGTCAACCCGAGAAGCAGTACCACCTACCAGGTCTTTACCCTTGCCCTGGCGCTTCTCCTTGTTGCCTTCCTGTTCAGCCTCTTTTTTCGAATCCGTATTACCATCACCCGCAAGCTGCCCAAATTTGCCCAGGCAGGCGAGCCCTTAACCTACTCTGTCCAGGTTCACAACTATTCCCCCAAGCAACAACAAGGTCTATTGATTAGCGAGCAGTTTGGTGATCCCCGTCCCACCTATGACGAATTTCTCCGGGCCCGTGAACCAGAGGAAGACAGTCGTAATGCCTGGGACAGAAAAACCATGGTCTATCGTTGGATGTGGCTGGTGTCTAAAAACCGGCAGGCCAAGGGAAAAGAGCACCCTCTGCCCTCCCTGCCTCCGCACGGCAAAGAGCAGGTCCGCATTGAGGTCATGCCCTTGCACAGGGGCTATCTGGAGCTGACCGGTATTACGCTTTCCCGTCCTGACCCCTTTTCGTTGTTTAAGGCCTGTCGTTTTTTACCTAACTATGAACGAGTGCTGGTGCTCCCCAAACGCTATCGCTTACCGGAACTGGCCCTTCCTGGTTCCCATCGCCATCAACCCGGCGGGGTTGCCCTGGCCTCTTCTGTGGGCAATGCTGATGAATTTATCTCTCTGCGCGACTATCGGGCCGGTGACCCCCTGCGACGAATCCACTGGAAGAGCTGGGCCAAGACCGGCAAGTTGATCGTGAAAAATTATCAGGATGAGTTCTTTGTCCGCCACGGTCTGGTGCTGGATACCTTTCAGGAACAGCCCTATAGCCGGGCCTTTGAAGAAGCAGTGTCGCTGGCTGCCTCCTTTGTCAGCACCGTGGAAAACCAGGAATCCCTGCTGGATCTGATGTTTGTTGGCAATAAGGCCTACTGTTTTTCCTCGGGCCGGGGGATATCCCATACAGAAAGCATGATGGAAATCCTGGCCTGTGCCCAGCCCTGTCATGATCGGCCCTTTGCTGAACTTTCCTCACTCCTGCTTAATCATGCCTCTCGGGTCAGTGGTTGTATCTGTATCTTGCTGCGCTGGGATGAAGAACGGCAGGAGATGATAAAAAAAATGCAGGGGCTGGGAGTACCGTTGAAGGTGATCGTGATTACCGAGCAGGTCGATGCTGTGGGTGACCCGGGGCCTATGCAGAGTGATGCAGAGAATTTTCATGTGCTGGTTGCTGGTGAGATGGAGCAAGGGGTAACTGGGTTATAACAAGAGCATGAATGCATTAAACAAAGCAAATACAACAAAAAGATTATAATTTCAAAAACAACCAAGGAGAACATGTCATGAATGTTGAGATCTATGTTAAACCCGAGTGTAAAAACAACAAGAAGCAGATAGAAATGCTGAAAGAGAAAGGGCACAAGGTCACAGTCAAAAACATCTTTGAAGAAGAATGGACAGCGGAAAAGCTGACACCCTTTTTTCAAAACCTGTCTTTTGACAAGTGGCATAATCCCTATGCGCCCAGAGTCAAGAGTGGTGATATTGACCCTGCACGTCTGACACAAGAAAACATCTTTGATGAGATGATCAACGATAACTACCTTATAAGACGCCCTCTTCTTAAAACAGCTGATCGTTATGATTGTGGGTTTGATAGTGAACTTGCCAAGGAGTTGATGGAGAACTCTGACGTTGCTGAGGTGCTTGTCTGCCATCAGGCGGATAATGTTTGTGAGTAGAAGGAGAAGGCTTATACGAATAAAAGGCCGTGAGTCATGTCTGGAATTTCTCCTGAGACAACGGCCTTTGTTCATATTCTTCGCCCCTTCAGCAGCAATTCCCGAACCCCTCTCAAATGCTGAAATAGCATAGTTGAACAAAAATATTTTCGTAAACATTTTTTATTCGTGTTTGACATATCAAACGTTTTGGGT
>NZ_JALAAI010000140.1:0-9242 GCF_052785085.1 Candidatus Electrothrix sp. | reverse complement strand
TTGGTTACCAATGACAAATCGTTTTTTATTACATTAATACCAGAAAAATCTCAAATGTCCATTTTTTTCTGGTGTAAAATTAAAAGATTAACCAGCTAGCAGAAAAAGGCTGTCAGGGGCCTGTAGGAAAGGATAAAAAAGACCTTTTTCGATTTCCTTTTTTAAAAAATAGTTCTGAAAATCAGTTTATTGAGATAGGAAAACCTAAACCCGGTGATTTTGATTGGGAAGAAAGCCTGATTCCTCTTACCATACCGCTTCAAATAAATATCGGCGAATTAAAACTTGATACCAGAATAAACCTTGCGTTCAGTTGGTCAACATTTGCCCTTAAGGTAACGCATGAGAAAGGGATTGCTGTAACCTCTGACAAGGAAGAAATAACCGGAAGTTTCTTAGGCCTCACATGGCGTTTCAAAGGGAGCAAAGATAATGATCAAGATGGCAAATATCATTTCTGCACCTTAGTTACTGATAAACACGACTACCGTATCAAACAGGCTGATGGCTGCTCACTTTACCTTGAATACACCCTGCTGGGCGATGACCCGATTGTCTTTGAGGTAAAGGACTTCGAGCTGTCAGAGAAAGGCGTCAGCCTGACCGCAGAAGTGCTGCCCCGCCCGGCCCGTCTGAACGGTCTGGACACCAAGTTTACCTTTGCCGAAAGCGGCTTTAAGATCGTTGAAAACCAGATCCAGTCCTTCACCCTTGCCGGTTCCGGCCCCCTGCCTCCTGATCTGGTCGGTGAGGGAACCGCAGATGTGAAATTGCAGTTTGAACAGCAAAATGGTTCGCTCACCTTGGTCAGCGGTGCAGCTGTGTTGCAGGGCACTAAACCACTGCATTGCAAATCCACCCGCTTTAAATTCAGCCTTGATGCCCTCGGCTTTAAATTTCACTATGACGGCAAGTACCATCTCTACTTCACTCTGACCGGCAATGCCCAGTTCTGCCCTGATCCGTCGGATGACAAAAACAGTGCCCTTGCCTTTCTTTCCGCAATCAAGATTGAGCTGGTGGACTGCCCCCTGACAGGTGATGTCAGTGTCCTGAAAAATCATGTTAATTTCCTCATAGAGCTGCCTAAACCGGTTACCTTCAGTTTTCTCGGTTGCTTTAGCATGGAAATCCGGGGGGTAGGATTCATGCCTCAGGCCGATGTCTTTCAAGGCGACGGGGCCATGAAAATCACCGGTCAATTAAAATTCGCCCAAGGAGCCGGGGACGCAGCTAATAACAAGATTGATTACCATGTCCTGCATATCGGCCTGCCGGAAGAAGGAAAATTAGTCCCACGTATTCATTTTAACGCTTTGCCAGTAGCACTGAATTTCGGTGAGGCCTTCAAATTAAACGGAACGGTCACTTTTATCGATAAAATAGCCTCAGAGGGCATGGTTGGACAAAAGGGATTTACCGGGGAAGGTCGCCTGGAAATCCAGGGAATGCCGCCCATTGCTGCTAGTTTCGCCTTCCTGCGGGTACGGCGTGATGCCTCATCACCGTGGGTACGGGCTTGGTTCATCTATTTGCAAATAGAAAAGGTCAGTATTCAGATACCGGTACTGGGGCTTTATATACGGGAGATCGGCATAGGGTTTGGTTACCGCTATACCCTGGCTAGCATCAAGGCTGCTGACCGGACGGACAATCTTGCAGAACTGCTTAAGGAATTACGTGAATTGTCCATTACCCAAGGAGATGTGCATAGGGTTTCTTCATGGGCTGTTAATCTGGAGGAAAAAGGCGAAGATCCCCGCTGGACCCTCGTCTTGAAGGCCCTTTTTTCTCAGACGAGTGCGGCAAAGGGCTTTCTGGATTGGAATGAGGACAAGGAAAAAGAGTTGGCCAGCACCTATCTCTTTGATGCTGTGTTGGCCCTGCGCAGTGACCTGACCTTTTTTATGGCCGTCCGATTTTGGCTCTTTACCAACTATTATTCATTTAAACAAGACCCTCAGACAACAGATAATCTGCCCAGTAGACCGTTATTTACCGGATTTATCCTTTATTCACCTCGCAAGAAACGTCTGCTGGCCCAGCTGGCCTCCAATCCTGATGGTCATCCCGGTGTTAATCCCCCTATGCCAGCATTCTTTCAGGAGGCAATTAAAAATGGCAAGTTTGCCGCTACGCTCCTCTTGGAACCCGGACTGGCCCATTATGAGTTGGGATGGCCTAACCAGTTGCAATGGAGTGGTGATTTTGGGCCGCTGAAGGTGGAGTGTCAGGGCGGTTACCTGATGCGTATCTCCAAGCGGGAGCTGGTGATCGGCAATAGTTTTCAGGCCCGAGGCAGTCTGACGGTTGAGGCTGGCGTAGACCTGGGATTTGTCGGTGCTTCAATCAGTGCCACGGCAAATGTTGCTTTTGCAGCCCGCTATATTGGGGTCTGTGGCTTGGTGGATTTTAATGCTGATACGGCCTTCTACGGGGCAATAGGGCTGGAGGCCAGCATTGATTTCACCCTCAGGGCCTGGCTTCAGTTTAAGATTCGCACTCCCTGGAAAACATACAAGATCAGAAAGACCTACAGCCTCAGCAAAACGGTGAATTTTTCCGCAGGATTGGAGACAGGTATCCTGATCGGTGGAGCAGGCATACGAGGCGAGGGAACGCTGTCTGTCTCTGTTTTAGGACATAGTCTGGAGTTGAGTGCCCGTTTTGCGGTGAATGATGGTGCTGTGACGACGGCTTTTGAACGGACGGAACGTTTTCTCAAGGTTGGTCTGGAAGCAGGTGATGTAAGTACTGCAATGCCGGGTGTTACTGCTACGGAAGAAAAAAGTAAACCATTGGGACATGAGGCCCGTGCTGCTTCTGGCGGCAGTCCCAGGGTAGTGTCTTCTGCTCCTGCAGCACTTGCTCAACCTGGAGGACAGCCCACGGCTATAGTAGCTGGGGCTGCACCACCTGTTGGATCAGCAGTTCTCGCAGTAGCCGGTGATGTGGCAATACCTGTTGATTCAGATAGTGCAGCAGATGGGGGGCCTTCTGGTGACTCAAGCGATACTGATCATGCAGGAGGTGTTATACCTGTACCAGCACGGGAAGCAGAGACTCCGTTAGGTATAGAAGCACCGAATTATAGTATATTTGTTATTCGGGATCCAGAAGACAATAAGGACAACAGTTCGGTTAAACGGGCTTATTTTGTTCTTTTGCCCAAAGGCGGGGAGCAAGGATTTCTTCCTCCTCCTCCAACAATATCTATTGGTGATGACGGGAAGTCTATCACGTACGATGAGGTCACAAGAGATTTTGTATTAGAGATTCCTCGACCGAAACCAGGGGTAACGTTGCGCCAGTACAGATTTGCAGGTGATGGTAAGGAAGAGTGGTCCGATGAGTGGAACACTGATGATGCGGAACGGTGGTCCAGAGAGTGGAAGGTTAACTGGGCAACGAAGCTTCCTGTTGAATATGCCGGTCCTGCTGAACAGGGTGAGCAGGGAGTAGACTTGGGACTTCATCTCTTGCAGGCTTTTCTTACTACAGATGATCAGGATGGTGAAGGGAATATTGATATATTGGATGATAAGCCAACTGGGCGGCCAGAAAATGCTCATCGCGATCCGAGATTGGAGAAAGTTGAAGGCGAAGCAGTCAGAGACGAACGAGTTTTGAATCCTTCAGAGAGTGCCTATGAATCAGCTGTGCAGGGTGCCCTAGAGCAGTTCCGTAGTTCTCCCCTCTTTAAGCATGATACAGAGAATAATCGCTATGATAAACTGCTTGATCAGGCATTTAAGCCTGATACATCAATATATGGAAATGTAAAGGAGGAAGGTGAGAAGAAAACGACCCTCAAGGAACAACAGGCTCGTCAGTTCCGAGGTTCTATAATTCAGGAGATCGTCACTGACCTGAAGCGTTATGCTGAAATGACTGACGAAGATCGGAAAAAAGAAAAACCGTGGTGGCAAGAATCGATACCGTTTCTTATGGGGCTGGTATTCAAGGTGGAAGTTTCAGAAGAAGAAGTTCTGGAAGAAGAAGCATTGCCCGCTTGGCTTTTGAATAATCCTGATGGTAAATCTAATAATCCTAGTATATGGCAAAGGACAACTATTGATGACTCTGAAGCAGTGCCTCCTTCTGAGGATTTCAAGGCAGTTACAACCTTTAACGTGAAAGATTGTTCTTTTGAAGAACAACCGCCGCAGTTTGATCAGGTGCGACAATATGCCGATGCAAATACAATTGCTGTTGCTTGGGATCTGAATTGGCCTCATGCTGAAAAAATCAGCGCATTACAGGAGGAGGCTCAAAAAGAACCGGAACAGCACCTGCTCCATTACCGGGTGGAACGGAGGGCCCTTGACAGCAAAGAGGCAGACGTTGTCAATACCATCAGCCCGGTCAAGATTTTGCATCGCAATAATAAGGGTGTGTTGACAGCCCTGAAACCTCGCTTTCAGATCGTTGATCATTTCTCCCATGAGACCTTGGCTGACCAAGCAGCTTTGCCGGTAACCGGGCTGAGGTATTTGTACAATATTACACCCATTGACTTTGCAGGCGGAACAGGTCGCCCCTTGACCTTGATTGCCACCCGGTATCCGAATACACCGCCGTTGGTCCCGGTTGATGCGAAGTTGGTTGTTGTTTATGAATTAGTGCCTCCACCAAAAGAGGAGGAGGAAAATAAAACAGAAACAAGCGAAAAAGAGGTAAGTTTGGAGCCGACGTTGTTCGATCCGAAACAACAACTAGAAGTGTTGTGGACAGAACCCCAGGTGGCTGCAATGAACACACCGGCTATCAGTAAATATCAACTGATTTTCAGGCGCAGCGATACCATGCCGATCGGTAGTTACGGATTGGACAGCAGTTCACAGGGACCTCGGACAAAGTCTTTGCCCGCCTCCAATGCCCGTCCTCTTCCAGGCGATATTGTTGTCGATCTTGATGCGTTTGGTCCGCGTACAGATCGTCGGGCAAACCTTTCTGTCAGTACTTTAGTAGAAAAAGGAGTATATCCATCTGAGACTGAAATTAATAAGGATTCAGATGAGAATGTGGAGACGTTATGGCACCCTGAATCATGGCGGATATTTATTCGTACAGTTTCTATTAATAATATTCGCTCTGCTATCGTACCGGTTCAGCTATCCCTGCAGGCCACATCAATAGGGAAGGAGTCGGATGAAATAATAGAAAGGGGACCGGAAGAACGTCAGCCTGCGGAACTAGAATGGCTGCCAAAGCGTATCAATCTGCCGTTTCTGCCGCCGGAGGATGAAGGTGCGGTTACTGGCGATGCCTTTTTTCCGATGCCCAAGGAAGATGCAGGTAAACAATTTAGATTCGTAGGAGATATAAAAAATATCGGACATCAGCGGCATCCTGCCGGTTTTCGTTGTATCCGATTTCAATGGAACCAAGGGCCGAGTCAGAAGAAAGCGTATCCTTTGGATATGAATGCCGGGTATAAACTCCTCCAACTGGATATTGATGCTCATACTACTGCGACCTTTAAGGATAATGATTTATTGGCCCAGGCCCTGCAACCTATTCAGGATGTCCAGATGACCGAGGCTGAGGATTTATGGCTGACCCCTGATAACACCCTGAGTCCCAGTCAGTGGGAGGCATGGTATCCCAGTATAATCCTGCGGCGACCAGAGGAAAATAAAGCCAACCCGGCAGAATCCGATACTGCGCTGAAGCCGTGGTATTCCTGGCGGGAATCTATCCTGGTTTGGCCGGAATGGCCAGGGCATGTCAGACGCCCGGAATCTGGGGGAGCAGTCCTCCATCCGGTTCTTCAGGGTATTGTGGAGGCATTGGAGGATAATCCCCGCGATATTGCAGGATTGGAGACATACACCGTTGATGTTCAGGCATTGCCTGCCACCCTTCCGACAACGGCAATTAATTTCTTTGAAAATGTAACAGATGCCAGGACGGACCCTTATGGGTGGTCTGCGTTGCAACGTATGGGGTTGTCTGTCACCTTTAGTCTGAGAAAGAAACCATCTGCTGTCGGATTCAGTGAAGAGGATAATAAACTGATTACTGACGAAGAAATGTTAAAAGCTGTACATGGTGTTCTTGAGGGCTATTCCGATTCGCTTTGGATAGAAATAACTTCTGCAATTACAAAGGATAACCCTAGAGACAGCCAGCAAGATAGTATTCCTAATGAATTGCAGCGTGCTCTTAACAGCAAAGGAATAGAAGGGATAACCACTGCCACGGAAGGCCCAGTAGAAAATCAATGGCAGTTAAACAATAATAAATATCTAGTTAAGCGCAATGAAAATAGGCTGATCGTATATCAAGAAGTTCCTTTTGACGTCAAGCAACATGTACACGTTGAACTACTCTTCAAGCCAGGTAAGGCGGTAGATTTAGAAAAAGATAGCACGGTCAATGCAGATGGGCTGTTAGCCCTTATGCAGCTCAGTCTCCGTCCAAGCATTAAACAGGAATTGCACTATGCGAAGATGGACATCACCGGGCCAGCAGGTGCTGAGGCACTACTTGTTTTTCCAAAGTATGACAAACAAGTTGATTTGGTTATGCAGTCATCATCTTCAGAAGAAACCGGATCAGAGGGTCAGAGTCCCTCGCACTTGACTGTAGAAGCTGGTGAAGAAAAAGTTGAGTACCCCTTTACCATGCCGCTTAACGGAAAAACAACTGTACTGTTAAGGGGAAGTAAGGATGATATTCAGGGTGACCAGAGAGACATAGAACTCTGGTTTGCTCATAATCAACCGATAGTTGAAGTTGGCTCGGAACATCTGTTTTATACTCATTTTGAAATAGGAGACAAACAACGCACTGGCTATATCAAAGTTAAGGAACCCAAAGTGGCAGATAAAGATAAGGCCACAGTTAGAGAGGGGTTTAAGGGGGAGCAAGATCAGTTACTTGTAGGCATTACATTCAGCCCTCCAGAGATATTTGACGTTACAAATAAGGCGTGGGGGAGACATACGAGTTACTTCACAGCTCCCAAGAATATTACCCCATACTTTAGTTCGGAATCGGTAACAGACTCTTCTGGCCCGGAAAAATGGACAACAGGAGGAGAATGGACAAAGGTTAAGAAATATCTTGAAACCTTGAATTCTGCCAAGCCGGAGGGAGAAAAAATTGAGCTACCAGTCTTTACAAGGGTAGAAGACAAAAACAAAACTCTTGAAAACCTAAGACCCGCCTTCCTGATCTGGGCCCAGCGTTTTTTTGAGGCTGGGGGCCAAGTGCTTGAAAAAGATGTGGGTAAGAAGAATTTCCAAACCGCCGAAGGCCCGTGGCTCGCAACAGCCTACCCGCGTAGCGGCACCCCGGCCTATGTCACCCCTGACGCGCAAGGCCGCCTGACATACGATCACCTGATTCAGGACAGGTGGGCCCATAACTACCGCTATTACATCAAGCCTTATGGACGGTACGATCTGCTCTGGCGCAGTTTTGAGGAGTCGTCTTTGCTCTGGGAGGAGGAAGAACGACGGAAATTCCGAGAACAACGGGATAAAACAGAAACAGCAGGACTTGACTATAACTCTGCGGCCTTGGACGTTGTCCTTGACCGTACCTATCCCATCGACAAACCCTTGGTTATCAGTAGCAGGCGTTTAGATTATACCCCCAAAGAGCAACAGGCTAAACAACCGGGAACGACTTGGGAAGTAATTATTGCCAAGCACTGGGAGCAATCCCTGATTGAGCGCAACCAGACCCTGATGCGACAACTTTCCTTCCGTCAGATTGCTTTCACCTTAGTGCGTCGTTTTTCTTACGAAAATTATTATGTCAACTTCAATAGATACTTGCATAAGCATGAGGTAGGCACTGTAAGTATACAGGCGGTGCATAACCTTAGTGCCAACATCCCGTTAACTCTCGCAGCACCTGCGAAGTTAGGGGCCGACGCTGAGCAGGAATCCCTGGCGTTGCCCAAACGTCTCGGTCGGTTCCAGCAGGGAGCCTTGGTGGTACAGATGGAGGGGCTTCCGTATTATTACGAGCATAAGATGATCTTGGTGGCCCAGACAACTACCGGTGTATCTCCCCGGAATACAATCACCCAGCGTGATTTTGAATATCAGTCGCCGGAACCGCTTGTCACGGCTAAATGGGAGAAATATACAACGCAAGAGGAGGGAGAGGAGAAGGAAAAATGGCAATTAGTCGTCCAGCTTCGTCTGGAACGCTACTGGGATTGTCTCCCGGAAAAGGCACGGTCACATTGGCCCCATGAAGACGCTGACGAGCCTCTTAAGGATGAAGAGGGAAACGTGATAATGAAAATGAAGATCTCAGCACTGCCTGATCTTGATGTTGTCTACCAGATTGTTGAGACCTTTAGTGGTAATGTGGAAGTGCAGGAGGAGATTTTCTTTGAGCTGGATCAGGATAAGAAAGCAGGAAAATTCAAGAGACGGCAGCTAGGTAGACGTTTTGCTAGTCCTCCTCCTGATAAAGATGAGCTTAACTATAATCCTCAACATCCTCCGATAACTCCAAAAGAACCGGAAAGCCAAACATCACATTTTATGCTGGAGTTTAAATTGCAGGCGGCTGAGGGGACAAAGTTTGAGTCTGCAACGATAATTTCGGAGCCACTTTCTGTAACGTCGATGGAAATACCGGATACTCTGGCGAATGAAATATCTTTTGACCCGGTTGAAAAGGTAATAACCTGCACAGGGTTTTTGATTGAGGACCAAGCTAAAGCCCTTATAGCGTTATTTGAGGAGAGTGAGGATAAGGATAAGGATCAGAAGAAAATTCAGAACTTGCTCAATAAAAATGTGAATACTCTGCGTGGCAGAACACTGAAGGTCAGAGCACGAAGAGGTGCAGCCACGCCGGTGAGTGAAGCGTTTCAGGCTATAGACATACTGAGCAGTAAAACTGACGGGGAGGGCTGATAAGATGACTTCTTTTTTATCATATTTAGCAGATAGAGACAATTTACAGATTGCCACTGTTCATGGTCCTTTGTCCATTTGGAGAGCAGATGTTGAAATTGCGATATTAAATATACCGTCTGATAATGCTGCTCTTCGTACATTTTTTGTCAACAACCTTGACCCGCTGGAAAATATCCTGGGAGATACACGGAAGTTCAACCTGCCTAATACACTCTTAGTACTAATGGCACGACCTTAAGTGGTTGACCACAGGATTACGCCGTTTGTCTTCTTGGTACTGTCAAACGAGGGTAGGCCTTTGGACGACGCTTCACAGCCCGCGGTTCACTGCGACCTGGTCTATTTCCT
>NZ_JALAAI010000139.1:0-9341 GCF_052785085.1 Candidatus Electrothrix sp. | reverse complement strand
GGGCTGCATTGGTGCCGTTCTGGTCTCTCCAGGGCAGAACAGTAAAAGTATTGAAATCCGGCTTCAGGTACATATCAGACTCGTTGATGCGAACAAAACCATCAATTGAAGAGCCGTCGAACATCATGTGCGCCCCAATTCTGCTCATCAAAGGTTATTGCCGCCTCCGGCGCCAGATCCAGCATATCCACCACTGTTCCGTCCGGCCAGGTGAAAATTCGAGCGGCCAGCACGGAACAGCACTGGTCTTAGAGGGTTAAAGCTTGCCTTCAGGCAGACAGCTATGTTACAACTCAACTAAGAACAACAATCAAGTAATCAATGGAGAGCAATATGGAAGCTGTCATCAACATATCACAAGAGCTTTATTCCTCCCTTTCTTTTTTCGGACTGACAAGAGAGCAGATTGTCAGCGATTCACGAAAGCTGCTTGCGCTGAAATATTTTCAGGCGAAATTTCTTTCCCCAGGAAAAGCAGCGGAGCTTGCCGGGATGTCACGGACAGATTTTATTGAATATTTAAGCGACAGCGGCATTCCGATCATTGATTACGATGAAGATGAAATGAACAGGGAGCTTGCAACAGCAGAAAGTATTGCGCAGGCTCGGCTCTCATGAAAACGGTTGTCAGCGATTCCACAGTGCTCATTGGTCTTGCAAAGATAGACAGCCTGTTTCTGCTCAAAGAGATGTTTCAGGAAATTTACCTTCCTGAAGCGGTGTTCAGAGAGGTGACGCTGGATGGCTGGCAGAAACCGGGTGCGGAAGCTGTCCGAAATGCTTTGTGGATTCTGCGCAAGCAGGTCAGTGACCGGACGCAGGTGCATTTTCTGATGACAGTGCTCGACGAAGGAGAGGCTGAGGTTCTTGTTTTGGCGAAGGAGCTTGAGGCTGATCTGATTCTGCTGGATGAGGAGAAGGCCAGAAAAAGCGCGGCAAGGGCGGGATTCAGTATTATGGGCGTAGTCGGCATCCTGATAGCGGCAAAGCGGCTTGGCCTGATCGCATCAGTCGGAAGCTGCAACAGGAAAAATTCCGGCTCAGTGAGCGGGTTGTGAAGATGGCTTTGCAGCAGGCGGGGGAGCTTGCGTAATGCAGGGATAGAGCTGATAAGGTTATTTGTCAACAGGCTTGCCCGCAATCAGACAGCCATGTCACACTGCATTGAGGAGGCAACAGCAATTCAACTCACGGAGAACGCAATGGAAGCTGTCATCAGCATGTCACAAGAGCTATACTCTTCCCTTTCCTTTTTCGGGCTGACATCGGAGCGGATTGTCAGCGATTCCCGGCAGTTTCTCGCGCTGAAATACTTTCAGGCACAATTTCTTTCGTTAGGCAAGGCTGCGGAGCTGGCCGGAATGTCACGGACAGATTCTGTTGAATATCTGAGCGACAGCGGCATTCCGGTTCTTGATTACGATAAGGAGAAAATTAGGAGAGTTCTTGCGCCCTTTCCAGGCACGCTTTCAAGTGCCCGGCAAGTTCCTGAAACTGCGGCCCAGCAAGCACCTCTCTGTGCGTGCCCTGGATCACATGGCAGTGGAACTCTCCGGCAGCAAACTCTGACCATCTTCTTGCCCAGACGCCTTCACCTTTCTGTTCCATATCATGATATTGGCTGCTGCGAAACAAAACGGTTTTTCCGGGATAGGCATGGGGCATATATTCCATTTGAGCGGCATAGTGAGCAGTCCAGACGGTCTCTATGCGACGTTTTTCAGTATCAAGCAGACACACAATTCTTTTGAAGAGCGAGCCACGGCGATAGACAAAGAAGTTCAGCGCAATGCGAAGAAACTGCCCCTGTCGTAAATGAAAAAATGACCGGCTGATATAATGCACGATTTTTGTAGCAGCATTCCGCCGGGGCGCGGCTGTATGGGTACGATGGGGCAAACCGGGATCGAACAGAGCCAGCAGTTCGACAGTGTCACCCTGTTTATGAAGCTGTTGGCCCATTCCAAATGCTACATGAGCACCAAAACATGTCCCGCCCAGATAATACGGACCTTCCGGCTGAAGCTCCCGTATCGCTTGAATATAATACGCCGCCATATCTTCCACCCGGTTATGCGGTGTCTCTCCTTTTTCAAAGCCGAGCGGCTGTAGCCCGTAAAAGGGCTGATCCGTGCCGAAGTACTGTGCAAATTTTGCACCGCCCAACGCCGTGCTGCCCGCCGGAGGTACATAGAAAAAGGGCGGTTTGGATCCCCTGGGTTGAAGAGGCACCAAGGCGGAAGCCCGCCCTCGCTTTCGAACAATCTCCGCCTGCTGCGCCACCGTCTGCGCCTGAAAAAGCGTTGCCAGCGACAGGTCGCTGCCGAAACGCTCCTGAATTCTGCGCAGCAGGGTCAATGCCGCAATGGACGTGCCGCCGAGATCAAAAAAGTTGTCGTGGATGCCCACAGGAGCGGTTTTCAGCACCTCTTCCCAGATGGAGGCGAGCTGCTGTTCCTGCGGGTTTCTCGGAGCGACATAGGTTTCCGTGCTGGGTCTGTCCGCATCCGGGACAGCCTGATCCTGATTGATGAACACAGGCAGCCCCTGCCGCTCCTCTTCGCTTAGGCAGGGCAGGTCCGTGAGCCGCTGATCAGGGTCGGCGACAATCCCTTCCAACAGCGTCTGCATATTTTCCGCCATGACCGTTGCCAACCCGGACAGCTCGGTTCTGTAGCGCAGCCAAGCGCTCAGGCCCGCATCGGTCTCTTTAAAATACCAGACCATATCGAACTGACTTGTTCCCTCCGTGTCCACCCGGAACGGCTCGACCTGCACGCCGGGTAATTCGAGTTCCGGCATTGAGGCGTTCTGGAGCACAAAGAGTACCTGTAGCGGCGGAGCTTGTCCCGCCCCTGAATGGAGCAGGTCCAGTAACTGCTCAAAAGGCAGATCCTGATGACTGAATGCGCCCAGAGCTGTTTCCCGGACACGGCCCAGCAGTTCCCGGAATGGTGGGTTGGCGGACAGATTGGTGCGCAGGGCCAGTACATTGGTGAACAGGCCGATCAAGCCCCTGATCTCTGTGCGGTTGCGTCCGCCCACCGAGGAAAAGACCAGGATGTCCTCTTCTTGCATGGTGCAGCGGAAGAGCAGGGTCTGAAATGCCGCCAGCAGGGTCATGAACAGGGTTGTTCCCTCCTGTCGGCTCAGGGTTCTGAGTGCGTCGTGCAGCCGGGCCGGGATGTCCAGAGATCGGCTGATCGCTCTGCTGTGGCGGCTTGTTGACAGGTTCAGGCGGGGCACCGGCGGTCGGAGCTGTTCCCGCCAGAAGGCGAGCTGTTCTTCCAGCACCTCGCCCTGCAGCCGGTCCCGCTGCCAGCAGGCATAATCCGCATACTGCACAGGCGGTTCAGGAAGCGGTGAAGGCTGTCCCTGCGCAAAGGCCGCATACAGGGTCGTCAGTTCCTGGAGGAGGATGCCTGTCGATTGATCGTCGCAGCAGACCTGATGGGTGCCGAGGAACAGGACATGATCTTCCCTGTCCAGGCGGAACAGACGGGTGCGCAGCAACGGCCCTGTGCCCAGGTCAAAGGGTCTGCGTATTTCTTCGCCGATCAGTCGGCGGGCCTCGGCTGCGGGATCGGGAAACGGGCGGCAGTCCGTGACCGCTATCCGCTCCGGTGGAACCGGCAGGACTTCCTGAGCAGGCAGGGTCGTGCGCAGGACCTCGTGGCGGCGCAGGATTTCCTGAAGGGTCTGTTCCAGGGTCGCGAGGTTCAGGGGGCCTTTCAGGCGTCTGATGAGGGATTTGTTATAGGCGGTATTTTCCGGTTCGAGCTGCTGGAGGAGGTGGATTCGTTCCTGGGCGAAGGAAAGGGGTGGGGGACCGGTTCGCGGCATCTTCCGCAGGGGCGGAGCCTGACGTTGCGCATGGACAACCGAGCGCACTGACCGCCACAGGTCACTGCGGCCCTGTTTGTTTCGACTTGGCGGGGTATGTCGCGTACCGTCATCGGATGCGTGTGTCACCGGATCTTGTGTCCAATCTTTTCATATTCCGTAATCCTCACCAGATGCGCTGCAACTCGGCGTATCTGTCAAACATGCTGTCCCGGCCCAGAACCGGTATGTTTTCCGAGTAACTTTGTGCGATGATCAGACGGTCAAAGGGATCTTTATGATGAAACGGAAGTGTTCTCACAATCTCTAAATGTTCCGGCATGATATGAAGCATCTCCATAGCGTTGCCTCTGACATGATCTCTGACGATCTCCGGGAAACTGAGATCCAGCTTCAGTCTGCCGATTCCGGCCTTGATCGCCATTTCCCAGAGACTTGCTATACTGATCATTTTTTCGTTATCAGTATTTTCAATGAGTCGGCGTGCATGATCGCTCAGTTTTGGGCTGCCGCCTGTAAACCAGAGGAATGTATGTGTGTCGAGCAGCAGTTTCACGGCATATACTCCTCGAATTCCTCAAGAGGTTCATCAAAATTGTCCGACATTTCAATACGTCCTGCCGCGCTTCCGAATTTGGGGCGCACCTTTTTTTCAGGAAAAGGTATGATCTTAAAGCCGGAGCCGTCATCTCTTGTTATGACAACCTCTTCCCCGCCGTCCACCATCCTGATCAGTTCGACCAGCCGATTCTTCGCTTCCTTCAATGCCACCTGACGCATGATAATCCCTCTTCTTTTCAGTTACACTGAACGACTCCCCTTGAGCCGTCTTCTGTTGTATCGGGCCACGTCTCCCTTTTCTGTAGATTATCATATCTCTGCTGAACTCCGTACTGAAAAATGCCTTCCGTGCAGCGGTCAACGATACTGCCGAGCCTGCTTTTCAAAGAGCTGCGCATAGATACCCTTCAGGCGCATCAGCTTGTCATGATCTCCCTGCTCGACAATTCTTCCCTTTTCCAGAACATAGATGGTATCAGCTGTTCTGACCGTTGACAGACGGTGACTGATGAGGACGGCGGTTCGGCCTCGGGCCAGTTCACGGTAGCGTGCGAACAGATCAAATTCCGCTTTGGCGTCAAGTGCGCTGGTGGGTTCGTCAAGAATAAGAATCTGGGCATCGCGGAGAAAGGCGCGGGCCAGGGCGATTTTCTGCCATTGTCCCAGGCTGAGTTCCTCGCCCTCTTCAAACTGTCTGCCGAGCAGGGTGTCATAGCCTTGAGGCAGACTGCGTATGAACGCATCGGCACCGGAGAGCCGGGCCGCAGTGATGATCTTCTGCTCGTCAGGCGGACGGTCGATGTTGCCGAGCCATATATTCTGCCGGGCCGTGAGCTGGTACCGGGCAAAGTCCTGCGGCACCACGCTGATCTGGCGACGCAGCTCGGTGAGCCTGCATTCGCGCATGTCTGTATTGTCAAGGGTGATTCGTCCCTGATCCGGGTCGTAGAGGCGGCAGAGGAGTTTGACCAAGGTGGTCTTGCCGGACCCGTTTTCGCCGACCAGAGCGATATGCTCGCCGGACCGGATAGTCAGGCTGATATCACGGAGCACGGGGCGGGTGCCGTCGGGATACCTGAAGCTGATTTGTTCAAGCTTGATGCCCTGCCGCAACGGATCGGGAACAGGTTTCGGATGCGGCAGATCAGTGATTTTAGGTTTGACTTCAAGAAATTCGTAGAAATCTCCGATCAGCAGGGTGTCCTCATACAATCCCGCCAGCCCCCGCAGCATGGTCCAGAGAAACCCTTGCGCACGCTGGAAGGCCATATAATACATGACCAGATCACCCAGGGTGATGCTGCCTGACAGGGTTCGATAGGCGATAAAGGCAAATGAGCCGAAAACCGCAACCGTGCTGCTGGCTTCCGTGATCAGTTCGGCAACGGAACGTCGGGTGGCGATATGCAGCCGTTCTCGGATAAGCTGTTCCCTGTCCCTGCGGAACCAGCCGCTGAAAAGCGTCCCTAAGTCAAACAGTCGAATCTCCTTGGCATACCTGTCTTCGGTCAGCACCTGTTTGAAATACCAGGAACGTCGGTCGGCGGAGGTGCGGCCTCGTTGCCAGCGGTACATTTTATCGGTGAATTTCAGGCGGACGATGATTCCGGGGACGGCGGCCAGCAGAAGAACGAAAACTACACCCCAGTGAAAGGAAAGCAGCAGACCCGACATTGCTAATAAGGAAATCCCGTTTTGGCAGATGTTTTACAGATCATGTATGATACGATAAGTTCGGTGCGGAGCCTCCTTTTGAGCACGATGGAGCTTGTCATAGTATTGTGCGTTCTCATAACATGCCAGATCAACTTCAAGGGTTTTTGCATGAAGACGATAGTATACCCGGTTGGCTATTTTCAGGGTCTGTGCCTGATTGACAAGCTGGCTTATATTTCGGAAAAAGGCACTACTCAAGGACACCATGCCAGCAAGTGCAATGAGGAAAACGACTTCCCCGAAAGCTGTCTTATCTCCTGCCGCCAACCCTGTTGCCGCAGCAGAATCCACGATCAGCTTTAACAAGTAGAGCATCAGCAGGGGAAGAACACCCTGTATGATAAAAAGCAGCAGAACGATTACTATCCAGATCGGGCCGCTTTGCCAAATAAAGTGCAGTGATTGTTTAAGGTGTCCAAGCCGCCGGATTGCATCGGATGGTGGTTGCTGAGCATTCATACCGTCGGCAGATCAATCTTGTGATGAGCCTATTGCGGGCTGTTCATTCGCCAGCCGAACAAAATCAATCATTATTCTGCCTATATCAGTATTGTCCTGTATACCTCCCAAGTAACGGCTTCCCGGTCCGAAGGCGAACAAGGGGACCATTTCAGCTGTATGATAATCTGTGGTAAAGTCAGTGCCGGTTATTGTTTTTTCTTCCACTGATCCGGCCTCAAGTGCATAGCCCCCTGTTGAGTGATCCGATGTAACGACCAGCAAGGTGGACTGATTCTGTTCAGCAAAATCGAAGCCGACTTTTACAGCCTCATCAAAATCAAGGGTTTCCTGAATGAGCCAGTCGCTGTCATTCTTATGGCCTGCCCAATCAATCTGCGAACCTTCAACTATGAGGACAAACCCACGAGTATTTTTTGACAAGATTGTCAATGCGCTCTTGGTCATTTCAGTCAATGAGATATCCCGACTACTTGCTTTAGGAAGATGTTTTGGTGCAAATAAACCGATAACGTTTTCAGATGAGGTCAAATCACTGAATTCCGATGTTGAAGTAACGATACGATGGGTTCGGCTGAGTTGAGCAATCAAGTTTTTTTCATCATTCCTCATGCTGTTGGGACTGGATTGAGGAAGAAAATAGGCGAAACCGCCTCCAAACAGGACATTAATTCCGCTTTGTGCAATGGCCTCGGCAATATGATTATAGTGATTCCAGTGCCGTACATGAACGACGAAGCTCGCCGGGGTAGCTTCAGTGACGCTTGACGTCACTACTATGCCAGTTGACTTTCCGTTTTCATGGGCATATTCAAGCAAAGTTTTGAGAGACATCCCGTCAGGACGGCATGATATAGCACCCTTATTAACTTTATAGCCGGTTGCAAGCGCAGTGGCGGCAGCAGCAGAATCTGTTACAAAGGAGTTTGCGGCATGAGTGGTTATCAGCCCTGTTGTTTTAAAACGTTCGAGGTTGAGCTGCCCCTTCACTGTTTTGGCGGCAGTTATATGAGATATGCCCATTCCGTCGCCGATAAAGAACAGGATATTTTTCGGTAATTTCCCCTGATAATGCTTTGGAACCGGCCAAGGCTTTTTTTGGGGGCCGCACCATACAAAAGTACTTGTATTCCCAGTACCCTTATTCTTGTTTTGATACGAAAAAAAACAAAAAACAGCTCCTGCAAAACATAACAGAAAAGCGACGAAAGCAGGTAGACTGAAAAATATATTGTTGTATTTTTTGTTAGTTAACAATTGATATTGCAATTACTCCATTTATACATCATTTCATCTATTTCATTTTTACTGTAGAAATGTTTAGCATATCTTGATGAATAAATTTTTTTACAAATGTTTTGATTTAGCGTAAAGTTGTCAACTACATTTTTATACAACTTCCCATTTTCTTGTTCTGATTGGATATTAGAATTGACAATTTCAATATCCATCTCACTTTCAAAAAAACTATTTAATGCAAAATTAAAACAACTATTCAATTTTTCCATTTTTAAAATTAATAATTTTAAACTGTCATTTTTAATAATAGTAAATCCGTTATCATGATCAAAAGGATATGAATATACGTCAAGATTGAACATCCTTTCGAATTCATTCTTAAACCAATTGCATGTATAGCTTCTTGATTCATTATAAAATCTAAATTTCATCCGTAAACATTTAACAGCCTTTTCTTCTTTTATATTTCCGTTTTTGTCAACAAGCTCAGGATGAAATCGATTGATTTCATAAAAAAATTCAGAAATTTCCCTTCCAACAGGATCTCTCACGAGTGTTATTACCTTCCACTGGACATTGGTGCTTTTATCTATTCTTTTACGGAGTATTTTGCTCTGCTTGAGGTGATTAGGAACCCTTTTTTTTCTCAAACCTAAGTACAGTTCTTCAGTTTTTTTTATACCAAAATCAGAGAGAAAATTAACTTTATAAACAGAGTTAAATAAGTTGCCATTTATAATAGACCTATAAACAGTTGTAGAACCAGCCTTGCCCATAGAATATACAATACCTATATTGTCACAACCTACTGTAATATCATCGAACAACACCTGCCCACCTTTTATGTCAAGGGGTTGAAATAAGTTCGTCAAGTATTCCAACAGTATCTACATTAGTATGAGCATTTTGTATAAGCTTATATACAGGTGCATCAGCTACGACCCTATTAATAATATTTAAAAAGTTATCATACGGTCTTCCGGTTTCTAATTTGACGATAATTCTTTCGTAATACTCGTATGGTAATAGGCGATTTAAAAGTTGCTTTGACAAATATGCCACTGCTTCATCTTTAGATAGTGGCACCAATTTTGATTTGGTTGTATCTTTTGAAAAGACAGGGACGAGAAAGCACTTCACTTTGGCACAGGGTTGAATGCAACATTTAGCCATTGAAACAAGATGTCGTGGAGTAACATAAATACGAGTGTGGGGATTATTAAGTTCTCCATCATTCATTATCTTGTTATCACCACATTGAAGAATTTGCTCTTGATCTAACAAACTCTGCATCGCCGGAAAGTGCTGTAGAGTCCCTGTGCGTATTCCTGCTGAGACAGGTAACCCATACATCTTTAATTCTTTATTTTTATAATTAATAAATACTTTATCATTACAATACCATCGCCATTAAAGCACCTCTTCTGGCGTATTAACTCGCCCAAGAACGGCTACTTGATTAGCGATGGATTGAATAGAAATACCTTCTGGAATTTGCGGAAGCAATTTTAATGTTTCACGGA
>NZ_JALAAI010000138.1:0-9343 GCF_052785085.1 Candidatus Electrothrix sp. | reverse complement strand
TGTAGGAAGCGCAACGCCTGTCCGTGGAAATATCTCGCTGAGGTTATCACGGCTCGGCGCCAGGGGCTGGATGTGCCTCCTCTGCCTCTTGCTGCGTAAAAAAAATGAGAGGGGTCTGAACGGTTACAGCGGAGCCGTACTACAAGCGTACGCTGGAAATTTGGGAAAAGTCACTTGGCAAAGAGCATTCAAAGGTAGCGACGTCCTTGAATAATCTGGCCGGATTATATCAAATACAGGGTCACTACGAGGAGGCAGAGCCGCTGTACCGACATGCTATTGCTATCATGAAAAAGAAATCCCCTGATGACCATCCGAACCTTGATACCTTGCAAGCCAACTACGACCTCCTTAAACAAAAAATGACCAAGCAGTAGCAACCGAACCACACACAACCATGCCCAGAATACACCCGATTATCACCGACAACATCGACAAGATCAAAACCCTGTGTACCCACCGCAAGGTCAAATCAGCCTTCGCCTTCGGCTCGGTCTGCACAGACCGTTTCTCCCCCACAAGCGACATTGATCTGCTCATCGCCTTTGAACCGATGGATTACGGCGACTATGCCGACAATTTCTTCCTCCTTGCCGAGGAGTTCGAACAGCTCTTTCAGCGCAAGGTCGATCTGGTCACAGAAAATTCCCTGGCAAATCCCTTTTTCATCAAGGCTGTCAATACAACAAAGGTAAAGATTTATGGATGAACAGATCAAAAAATATCTTTACGACATCCATGAAGCTATCACCTCCATTTTCAGCTACCTCGGTGAAAAAAGGGACTTCAACCTGTATCTTGACAACAAGATGCTACGCCGGGCTGTGGAGAGGGAGTTTGAGATCATTGGGGAGGCAATGAACAGGATAAACAAAAGAGATCCGAATATCTCCGTATCACACAAAATGCAGATTATCTCAATGCGTAACAGGGTAATTCACGGCTATGACAAGATTGATGACGCAATCGTCTGGGGAGTTATTGTCAAGTATCTGCCGCTTCTTCAGCAGGAAATCGAAACGTTGCTGGCTTTGGAGAGCGAGCCTGTTGATCCGAGGTTGTGAGTGCTATGAATACATTAGACCAAAAGCTCCATTTTGCTTTTGCAGCAAATCAGCAAATTATCCAACTCATTGCCGAGATTGATCTGTTTCGGGGGAAGTGGGAACATCTGGAGCAGCTGCATCCTCTTTTCCTTAACGAACTGAAAGGAATGGCAACCATTCAAAGCATTGGTTCGTCAACACGAATTGAAGGGGCCACCCTGTCAGATGCAGAGATAGAGCAGCTCATAGCTGACCTGAAGGTGAACAAACTGGAGAGCCGGGACGAACAGGAGGTGGTGGGGTATTACGATGTCCTTGAGCTGATTTTTGATAATGCTGAAGACATTCACCTGACAGAGAATTATCTCATGCAATTGCATACCCTGCTGCTCAGGTATTCGACCAAGGACAGCGGGCAAAAAGGGGCCTATAAAAAAGTATCCAACAAGGTGGTGGCAAGCTATCCAGACGGGACGCAACGTGTCATCTTTAATACAACAGAACCGTATTTAGTGCAGAAAGAGATGCAGGAGCTGCTCAACTGGACAAACAAGTGCCTTGAGAATTTGGAATACCATCCGTTGTTAGTTGCTGGCCTGTTTATCTATGAATTTTTGTCCATCCATCCCTTTCATGACGGTAACGGCAGGCTGTCGAGATTATTAACAACCTTATTACTGATTAAAATGGATTATGACTTTATTCAGTACATTTCCTTTGAGCATATCATAGAAAACAGAAAAGAGCGATATTATGCTGCCTTGATGGAGTGTCAACGCAAACGCAACACAGACGAGGAACGTGTTGATACCTGGATGGTGTTTTTTCTGAATGCGCTGAAACAGGTTACCATTAAATTGGACTTGAAGATGAAAAACAGCAGTGGGTGAGATTAACTACAGTGGATCCTAAACTTCGGTTTGGGAAGGCAGTTGAAAGCCCGATACCAGCAGGAAGTATCGGGCCTACAAAAACTTGTTGAGGCTTTGCTTTCTTACTCTTTGTTTTCTTCTCCCTCTGCATCAGGAGCTGTCTTTTCTGTCTCCGTGATTTCTTCTACGGGCTCAGATGCAGCAGCTTCTGACGTTGCAGGAGTATCTGCTGCCGCATTCTGTTGAGCTTTAAAGGTTTCTATAAGCTTCTGGAGGTCTGCAAGTGCTTTTTTATCAACATCTGAAAGTTCCATGGGCTCACAGCGCTCATCAGTCTTTTGTACGGCTACAATCATATCCCTGGTAATAGGAAGCGGGGCACAACCGTGGTCTGTTTCACAAACCATATCCCATTTTGGCTCAGCCTGGGCATGGCAGGAGAGGCAATTCTGACCAAAGTCGTTCTTCACATCTTCTCCGCCTCGGCTAACGATTTCTGTACCCTCTGAAGAGGTTTTGAGGACAAAGAATTCCCAGTCGTTGGTTGCTGCGTTAAAGCCTTGTTCCCGCTTAACCATCGCCTCTCCCGGAACGAGCTGAATAACGGTTCCCGGAGGATAGATCCCACCCTCCTCGGAATTGGCAACAGCCTGGGTTGCATCAATATTGCCCAGGATATTTGCGACATACATGTCTCGAACCGGTTGCATCTCACGAATACAACCAAAGTCCTGTCCTGTTATTTTAACGGTTTTTTCATCGGTATCATCATCACTTACCAGGATTTCTTCCTGAGGTATAGTCATTTCGTTTGTTTGTGCAGCTGTTTCTTTGCTTTCAGGTACTGCAACAGAAACCACAGGTTCCTGTGTTTCTGTTTGTTCGTTCTTTGCTTGTTTGCACGCAGATAATAATAGGAGTATTGATAGGCTGCTGAGTAAAATAGCTGTTTTTGTAATACGCATGTTGGTATCCCTCTCTGGTTATAGTAAATGCTATTCTCCTTTTAGCATCAATTGTATAAGTGAAAATTATATCTGTCAACAGCTTGATTCAAAAAATTAAACCAGGTTATGTTTTTTTAACCATGCAGTTTTTCCGCTAACCTGGAGAAGCGCTGGGTTTTGCGTTGGACCGTTGTGGTCATTCTTTCCAGAGAGGCACAAAGGATGAGTTTGCTTTTGGCCCGTGTAATACCAGTATAAAGAAGTTCCTGGGTGAATACCCGGCTTTCTTCTTCAGGCAAGAGGAGTAAGACCTGATCAAATTCCGATCCCTGGGCTTTATGCACTGTCATTGCATAGGCGGTCTCATGCTCAGGCAGACGAGCCGGACTGATTGAGGTCAGGCTATTATCTGCCCGTCGAAACCAAGCCCGCAAACGTCCCTGTTCATTTGGCCAGAGGATTCCGGTATCTCCGTTAAAAAGCTGCATCTCGTACTGATTACGGAGAATGATTATTGGTCTGCCCTGATACCATTCTCCCTTTTGACGGGCAAGCAGTCCGTTTTTGCGAAGAACCTGAGCCACCAGATAATTAATACCCTGCACGCCATCTGGCCCCTTTCGCAGGCCACAGAGAAAACGAAATGCTTCCATTGCGGCAAAGGCCTGTTCCGGGGAGGAGGCTGTGAGTATGGGCTGGAATCCCTTTGTAATCTTTTCTTCCAGCCATTCTTTCTTCTGTATCTCTGTATATTGTACTGCTTCCACATCAGGAAAGTCAGTCGCCATAACCTGTTGTACCTGTTCTACAGAGCCACTTTTCACCGCAGTAGCAAAAGCCCTTATCCCACTGTTCTTTTGAAAACGATAACTGGTGTGTAGCAGGATCAGGGAATCTGACAGAACATTATTGGATGCATTTTCAGCTCGTTTGTGAGAAGGCGAGGAAAACAGTCCGGCTGTACCGGTCAACTGTTCCAGCTCAGCACAGAGTTGCGGCGACCATCTTGATCCATCATCCCCGCAGAGATCTGCGAACAGGCTGCCTGCTTCCACTGAGGCCAGTTGGTTACGGTCTCCGAGCAGGATAATCCGCGTTTTTTCAGGCAGGGCTTCCAGGATATTGACCATCATTTCCAGATCAATCATTGAGGCTTCATCAAGGATGAGCAGATCCAGGTACAGCGGGTTTTCTTTGTTAAAACGGAAAGTAGCTGCACCAGGTCGGGATCCCAGCAGGCGATGCAGGGTCTGAGCCTGTTCCGGGATATTGTGACGAAGATTTTCTGGTAAAGAGAGTTTGGCCTTACGAATGGATTCTTCCAGGCGGGCTGCGGCCTTACCCGTGGGAGCAGCTAAGGCTATTTTCAGGAATTTTCTTTTTTTTCCTTGTTGTTGCCGGACCTGGAGAGATTGAATAGCAGCAAGAATGCGGGCCACGGTATGGGTTTTTCCGGTTCCTGGTCCGCCGGAAATAATCACCAAGGGTTTGATCAGAGCCAGAGCAGCAGCCATTTGCTGGAAATCAATATCTTTATTTTTTGTGTTCTCTGCTATAGCCTGGGGAAAAAGTTGTTGCAGGAGTTGGGCCGCAAGCTGATGATCCAGTTCAAGCTGGCCTGCAGCCCGGTTATGTAAGCTTGATGCAATGAACTGTTCATAGCAGAAAAATCGATAGAGGTAGAGATGATTTTGTTCATCAAGAATCAGAGGAGCATCTTCACCTGGTTGACCAACTACAGAGGTGGCGAGCAAGTCTTTGCGCCATTGTTGCAAATGAGGGCAGTATTCCTGAATTAGCTCAGCAAGGGTGGGGTGCTCAGGTGTTTTTTGTAAGGGGTAGCAGACATGCCCGTTGCCCACAGCAGCACTGGCCAGGATTGCGGCGAGGAGAAGGGAAGGATGCTTTTGCTGTTTATCCTCTCGTTTTGCCTGCTTTTCCAGGAAAAAACCGAGGTGAAGATCCAGAAGCCGTATTTCTCCTGAATCACAGGCATGATGCAGCTGCTTATTCATAAAAGGTAGATGTGTGTTATTCCGGCCTCTATGGTGTAGGGCTGAGGAGGTTACTTGTTCAGGAGATGCTTTTGCTGTTTTTTCTTTTGGAGATAGACAAAGAGGCGAAATGTAATGAGATAGGTGATGATGCCCAAGGGGATTGCCAAAACGAGCCCACCGGTCTGAAGAACCAGCATGGTGTCAAAGCCTAACTGAGTCATTATTTTTACCCCCTCAATAAGGGATGATTGCCGGACCAGCAGGACAACTTCATAGAGCTGATCCCAATCCAGCCGTCCTGGCAAAAGGATGCTGCCGATTTTCCAGGACAGATAGTATTGGGCCGCAAAGGTGAGCGGATTACTGATAATGGTCCCGGCAAGGAGAGCTGCAAGGGTATTGACCCGAAGCAGAAGCGTTACAGTGATAATGCAGATCGTGTGCAGGGGCAGGGTTGGAGTGATAGCAATAGAGGCACCGAGAGCTGATCCCATAGCAAGGGAAGAAGGTGAGCCTTGGAGACGAATAAAGCGGAGATAATAGTATCGGCTGGCCCGCCGGGGATTCAGTTTCACTGTAATTTTTTTTTCGGGCAAGATACATAGGTGCTTTAAAAAAAAGACCGGTGGGAAGGCCCGACCGGTCTTTGCAAGAGCGTGGAGCGAAATTTTTACTCAAGGAGAAAATCAGCTCTACGGTTATAAGCATAGTCTGATTCCTCAGAACCGGTAAAAAGAGGACGCTCCTCACCGTAGGAAACAGTGCGGATTCTGGCACTGTCTATTCCGAGTTTGATCAGGTATCTTTTTGCATTCATCGCCCGGCGCTCACCCAAAGCCAGATTGTACTCATTGGTTCCTTGCTCATCACAATTACCTTCAATAAGAACCTTGCTGGCTACATTGCTTTTTAAATATTCGCCGTTATGCTCCATGTGCGGTATTTGATCGTTACGGATATTTGACTGATCAAAATTAAAGTAAATAGGTCTTAATTGCTCTGAGGAGCGACCGTGTTTTTTCTTGTATGCGATAGACTTGTCTTCGTGGTTGCCAAAGCCGAGTTTTTGCTCTCCAATGCCGCTGCCTGCATCCAGGGATTCTATAATAGGAGTATTGTCCTCTTCGGGCAGAGGAAGATCCTCTTCCAAGGCGGCCAGATTTTCTTCGTATATAGTGCCTTGTTGGTCTTCGCCTTGCTGGTCTTCTTCTTGTTGCTCTTCTTCAAGAGTTGCATAATTGCTTAAAGGATAGGTTGATGCTGTTGCCATTTCTGAGCCGCCAGAACTCGTTTCTTCTGTTGCTGTTTGATATGGTTCGATTTCTTTTGGGCCACAGCCAGAGAGAGCAAGAGAAAGTATCATACAGGTGAAAAAAAACATGCGGGGCATGAATGTGTTCATGGGAGGATCCTCAACAAGATAGATTATTATATAAAAAGAGAAGGTAAATATATTTAGTATGTATATTTAACTTGTTCCGGCAGGGGTCGTCAAGGAAAAATCCAGGTTCTCTGAAGCTTTCTGACTGCTGTTTCTGAGGAATTTTAAAAAACATATTGCAATCCCGAGGAATGTGTCTTGCAAAATAGATGATTATAGTTTTATATTGTTATTATTGTAGAAAAAATAATTAAGGGGCTTGAGAAAATGAACAAAGAAGTTTTTCCTATAAAATCTGTCATTGCTACTCTGGAACAGGAAGTTGTTGATTACGAGGTACCGGTTGTCGACCTGATTGCAGCCCAGACCAAAGATCCGTTCAAGGTCTTACTGGCAACCATCCTGTCAGCCCGAACGAAAGACGAAGTAACTGCTGCTGCGGCTAAACGACTTTTTGCCCAGGCAGCTTCCATAGAAGATCTTGAACAGCTTTCTTTGCAAGAGCTGGAAAAAATTATCTACCCCGTTGGTTTTTTTCGTAATAAGGCAAAGTATCTTGCTGACCTCCCCGCAGTTCTCCAGGAAGAGTTTGGCGGACAGGTTCCTGATACAGTTGAGGAACTGATCAGGTTACCAGGTGTGGGCCGTAAAACAGCAAATCTGGTGGTGGCAGTGGCCTTTCATAAACCTGCCATCTGTGTGGACACCCATGTCCATCGGATTATGAATATTTGGGGATATGTTGCAACCAAAACACCATTACAGACTGAAATGGCCCTGCGGGAAAAACTACCAAAGGAGTACTGGATCACGATTAATTCTTTGCTGGTTGCCTTTGGTCAAGAAATCTGTAAGCCCCGGGCTCCTCATTGTGATCGCTGTGTTATTGCCCAGGATTGCCCACAGATCAATGTTACTCCACGTAAAGTTCCTGGTGCAGCCCCGGAAAAATCATCTTCAAAATCTCGATTTGTATCCTGGAATGTCAATGGCTTGCGGGCTGCTTTAAAGAAGGAGCCTGGCTTTCTTGATGTGCTCCATGAGCTTGATGCAGAGATTTTTGCTGTGCAGGAAATTAAGGCCATGCCAGACCAGCTTCCTGATGAGGTCAAGAATATCCCCGGTTATAAGGCCTATTGGTACCCGGCCCAAAAAAAAGGTTATTCCGGCACAGCTGTCTTTACCAGGAAAGAGCCTCATGAGGTTATCTATGGCCTGGGCAAGGAAGAGTTTGATCAGGAAGGCAGGGTGTTGACCCTGGAATTTGATGACTTTTATTTTATCACGGCCTATTTTCCCAATTCCCAGCATGGTCTGAAACGCTTGCAATATAAGCAGGATTTCAATAAGGAGATCCTGCATTATATGGATCAGTTGACCAAAAAGAAATCTGTGGTACTCTGTGGAGATTTTAATGTGGCCCATAAGGAGATTGATCTGGCCAACCCCCAGGCGAACATAAAAAATCCTGGTTTTTGTCCTGAAGAACGGGCCTGGATGGATGAGGTAACAGGGGCCGGGTATATTGATACCTTTCGTTTATTTCATCAGGAACCTGAACAATATACCTGGTGGAGTTATCGTTTTCAGGCCCGGGCCAAGAATATCGGCTGGCGTATAGACTATTTTGTGGTGGACCCTGCCAGCCGGGACCGGGTTCGCTCTGCTACAATTCATGATGATATCTTGGGATCGGATCATTGTCCGGTCAGTATTGAATTCGTTTGACATGGTGAGAAATATGGAATCGTATCGTATCATTCTTGCAGATGATCATTATTTGATCAGGAACGGGATCAGAAATATAATTGCCCAGGAAGCTGATTTGGAAGTGATCGCAGAGGCCTCTGATGGTCATGAGCTTGTTGAGGTACTGAAAGACAATAAGCCAGACATGGTGATACTTGATATTTCCATGCCGCAGGTCTGTGGGATTGAGGCCCTGGAACAAATTCATGAATCCTACCCTGATATACGGGTGTTGGTCCTGACCATGCATTCCAATCCTCAGTACTGTACCTATGCTTTTTCAGCTGGCGCACACGGATACATGTTGAAAGACGACTCTGCCACTGAACTCTTGCCTGCTATCTTAGAGATACGGCGTGGAAAGGGGTATGTGAGTCCTCAGCTTGCTCGGGAAGCTCCCTGGAAACAGGGTGAAGAAGTTTACCTTACTTCAAGAGAGAAAGAAGTTCTTCGGCTGGTTGTTGAAGGGTTGACCACAAGACAGATAGCTGAAAAGCTCTGTATCAGTTCAAGAACAGTGGAGCGTCATCGGTCCAATATCTTGAAGAAGTTTCAAAAAAAGAATACCAGTGAATTGATCAATCATATTTTAAAAAATTCTCATATATATTATTATGTCTTTGGCAAAAACCTTTGATATAAGCAGGTTGTATTTAAAATAAGTATATATACCCATATAAAAATGGGTATATCCCCCAATTGTTTTTTTGTTTTTTTCCCTTTAAATAAAAGCATACTACTTGTTTTTTTCCACTGCCTTTACAAGGAAAGGCTGCTGGAGCGTTGAAAAAAATAAACATACAGTTTGGAGGGCAAACAATGAATAAGCTTGATTTGGTAAAGACACTTTCTCAGACCGCAAATATCAGTAAAGCAGATGCTGAACGTGGTTTAGTCGGTTTACTGGAGACTATGAAAGGAGCTATGGAGGGTGGTGAGCGCATCAATCTTGTTGGGTTTGGCAGCTTTTCTGTTATTGACAGAGCACCCCGCGTAGGACGCAATCCCAAGACTGGTGAGCAGGTGAGGATACCTCCACGCCGCGGTGTAAAATTCTGTCCCGGCCAAGGGCTGAAACAAATATTTTCTTAGATTCATCTGATTGTCTGATATACCCCATGCCCCTAATGGCACGACTTTAAGGCTTGGCCTTTATGAACGAGTTGTATTTATTGAGAATTCAGAAAATTAATTTAGCCACAGATGTCATAACATATTGACACGGCTATTGATTTCTTGTAATAATGAAATTTTCACATCAATAAGCTACAGAGAGACATATGACATTTTCAAAACCAATCAAAAAAATCGGTCACCAAATTAACAAGCTAAAAGCCCGCTTCTGTCAATC
>NZ_JALAAI010000137.1:0-9356 GCF_052785085.1 Candidatus Electrothrix sp. | reverse complement strand
TGTAGGAAGCGCAACGCCTGTCCGTGGAAATATCTCGCTGAGGTTATCACGGCTCGGCGCCAGGGGCTGGATGTGCCTCCTCTGCCTCTTGCTGCGTAAAAAAAATGAGAGGGGTCTGAACGGTTACTCTCCAACGGTTTCCGCATTATTTCCAGCTGTCATTCCCAGACCGAAGCAGATGTTCGCTTCCGCTATTCCTTACCCGATGATATTGATCTGTATACCAACTGTACCGCTTGCATCACCTTGTCCAAAAAGTGTTGAGGAAACGATATGAAAACTAAAATAATCATTGTTGAAGATAATGAAGAACTGTTGGACATTATGTTCAAATTCCTTTCGCCCTTGGATTATGAGATCGCAAAAGCGACAGATGGGGTTGCGGCTCTTAAACTCATGGAGAATGCAGAATTCGATATTGTCATTACCGACATTATGATGTCCAATATGGGTGGTATGGAACTCCTTAAGCACATCAAAAATGATTTCCCGCAGACTGATGTTATTATAGTTACAGGTTTTACGGAACAATACGGTTATATTGATGTTATTAATGCCGGGGCTTGTGATTTTATTGCCAAGCCGTTTATTAGGGAAGAATTCCAGGCGAAAATACACCGGGTTGTCCGTGAGCGTAAGAACATAATCAGGCTAAAAAGCGAACTCAAAGAGCGGCAACGAATGGAGGAGGAGTTACGAAGAAAAGAGATAATACTGAATCGTGCCCAGGAAATTGCCCATGTCGGCAGCTGGCATCTGGATATCAAGCAGGACATTCTCACCTGGTCTGATGAAATATACCGGATAATCGGGTGTACCCCCCAGGAATGCAGGCCCACCTTCAAAGCATTCCTGGATACAGTTCATCCGGATGACAGACAACTTGTGGACATCACATACACCAGTGCCATTAAAAATAAACAAGCGTATGAAGTCGTTCATCGGATTGTTCGCCCGAACGGTGAAGTGAGGGTCGTCAGGGAAAAATCTGAAGAAATTGTTGATGAGTTTGGCGAGACCATTCATTCTATTGGAATAACCCATGACATCACGGAACAAAAGAGATTTGAAGAAGAGCTGGCCGAGGCCAGGATGAACGCTGAAGTAGCCAATCTTTCCAAAAGCGAATTTTTGGCAAATATGAGCCATGAGATCAGAACGCCGATGAATGCCATTATCGGTATGACCCGTCTGGCCCTTGAATCCGCAACCGCAGAACAACGCCATTACCTGGAGACCGTACAGGATTCTTCACAATATCTTCTTTCTTTACTCAATGATAATCTGGATTTTTCTCAAATTGAAGCTGGCCAGATTCATTTTGAGAATCGTCCTTTTATTTTGGGTGAAGTATTACAGGCTGTCACCCAGACCCTCTCAGTAAGTGCCAGGGAAAAAGGGTTGCAATTAACGTATCTGCTTTCGACGCATCCGATAATATCTTTAATTGGTGACGAATACAGGTTGCGCCAGGTTCTGCTTAATCTGGTAGGCAATGCGATCAAGTTTACAGAGGCAGGCCAGATCAGTATTGAAGTTGAAGAATTGAGCCAGGAAGATAATAATGTTGTTCTGCAGTTTTGTGTCAAAGACACTGGGATTGGTCTTGCCAAGGAAGTTCAGGAACGCATTTTTGACAGGTTTGCTCAGGCCGATAACAGTATAACCAGAACGTATGGAGGTACAGGGCTTGGACTTGCAATCTCCAAAAAGATTATAGAGCTGCAGGGAGGGAAAATCTGGGTGGAAAGTGAACCAGGGAAAGGGAGTGCCTTCTACTTCACCTCCTGTTACCCAAAAGGTAATAAAAATGCAAGGAGTGTGATGTCCATGGAGAATGCCGATCAAGTGTTTCTGCCATCATTGAAAATTCTCCTGGCTGAAGACAACCCGTTCAACCGGGAACTTGCCAGGATCGTACTTGAAAAAAAAGGCCATACGGTAGTTGAGGCTGAAAACGGTGTAGAGGTGTTAAAAAAACTTGCCTCAGCTCGATTTGATGTAATTCTTATGGATGTTCAGATGCCGGAACTCGACGGCATTGAAACGACAAAATTGATAAGAATGGTTGAATCGCAGACTATAACCTCTGAACTCTACCAGGAACTCCTTCAAAGTGTACAGAAAAACCTGCAAGGATCAAGAGTACCGATTATTATCGCCATGACAGCGTATGAAATGCCTGAAGACCGTGTACGATGCCTTGAGTCAGGAATGGATGCTTATGTTACCAAGCCATTTGAGCCGGAAAAGTTCTTCAAAATAATCGCTCTGGCTACGGGCAAGGGGCTGTGGTTTTGAGAAAAAAGAAGAAACAGGGGATGATGACCCCATGTTTCCTCCTGTACTCCCTCTTATCACACGATATGCTGTATTTCTGTTTCCCTGTTGCCGATCAGGGGAAGTATTTTTTCCACAACAAAAAAGACAACGAACTTTGGCCCCTTGTTTTCATCCTTCTCTGGGGACAAATGACGTCTTGTTAGCTTGGCAATCAAATCCGAATCTGTCTCTTCCTTTACTTTTTTTAAGAACAAACGAATGCCTTTATAATGTGGTCCATCTTCAATAAGAAGGTAGGTTGCATAAGGATTTGATTGCAGGTTGCTGTATGTTAAACGTTTATGTGTAATAAAGGCCAGTTGACCGTCTTCCATAACATGCGGTTTGGCGTAGACTGCAGCATCCACTTTTCCTGTTGCATCTGCTGTTGCTAAAACGCCTTTCCCTGTCACATTTTCTAAATATTCACTAAGCTGCATGATTTTTCCTTGCTTTTGCGTTCTTGTTAAAAATTATGAGGTATCTGAAGCACCAATGTCCTCAGCACGTATGTCTGCTGCAACAAGCGCGTTTGTCAGCCCTTCTTCAAAATTGTCCTCTTCAATGATAATTTTTTCGCCCACCAGACGGTCTCCCATAATTTCGTTATGGCTGTCTCAATATGCTCAATATATTTTTCATCCTCAGCGGTCCGAAGAGCAAAGGTTTTGTAATCGCAGCCGTACTTTTTCTGAAATCCCCAATCCTTCTTTTTCAATTCAGTTATTTTTCCGGCAATTTCATCAATCAGATAGCGTTGCAGCGCAGCATCAACCGCGGACTGAAGATCGTCATTAAATGACGAGAGGATCTCAGCATAGCTGTTTTTTATCGTTATTGATCTTGCGAGTTCTGCGTTCATAATCACCTCATTCAAGAGAAAAGGCGACCCGCCAAAGCGACCCGCCCTTTTCTAACTCCTTAGCTGTAGCTCCTCAGTTTACTCAGGCGCAATTCCCATCTCTTTCTCCTTCTCATGCACAGCCAGACGTGTCTTAACGGCTGTATCCGGGATCAGAGACATGGAGTCAATGCCCTCCTCAACCAGGAAGGTGGCAAAGTCAGGGAAGTCAGAGGGACCCTGACCACAGATACCGATCTTGCGACCACGACGTTTTGCCGTCTTGATCACCATCTTGATCATCTCCTTCACAGCATCGTCTCGCTCATCAGCGATACCGGTTACAATACCAGAGTCACGATCCAGGCCGTAGGTGAGCTGGGTCAGATCGTTAGAACCGATGGAGAAGCCGTCAAAAATATCAGCAAAGGCATCAGCGCAGATCACGTTGCTGGGAATCTCGCACATAACGTAGAGTTCCAGGCCGTTCTCGCCCTGGACCAGACCGCAGTCCCGCATGACCTCAATGACCTTCTTGCCTTCTTCGGGAGTACGGCAGAAAGGCACCATCAGCTTGATGTTGTCCAGCCCCATCTCGTCCCGCGCCTTTTTCAAGCCTTGGCACTCCAGCTCAAAGGCCGGGCGATATTTGGGATCATAGTAGCGGGAAGCCCCACGCCAGCCGATCATGGGGTTTTCCTCTTCCGGCTCATACAGAGGGCCACCGACCAGGTTAGCGTACTCGTTGCTCTTGAAGTCAGACAGGCGGACAATAACGTCATTGGGGTAGAAACCCGCAGCAATGCGACCAACACCCTCAGCAACCTTGTCGATAAAGAACTGCCTTTTATCGGAATAGGCAGCAGTCTTCTCGTCAATATGCTTCACGATCTCCTGCTTTTCAGGATCGTCAGATGCCTTGAGCTCCTCATAGTTGTACAGGGCCAGCGGATGGAGACCGATATGGGAGTTGATAATAAACTCCTCACGGGCCAAGCCAACGCCGTCATTGGGAATCTGGCATTCGGTAAAGGCCTTTTCCGGGATGGCCAGGTTCATCATGATCTTGGTCTTGGTGGCAGGCATATTAGCAAGGTCAGTGGTCTCAACCTCGTATTTGAGCAGCCCCTCATACACATAACCGGTCTCACCTTCAGCAGAAGAAGCAGTGACTTCCTGGCCAGTCTTGATATTATCCGTCGCATCACCTGTACCGATAACACAAGGAATACCCAACTCACGGGAGATAATTGCGGCATGGCAGGTACGACCACCACGGTTAGTGACAATGGCACCTGCAATTTTCATGATCGGTTCCCAGTCCGGGTCGGTCATGTCCGTAACCAGGACCTCCCCTTTTTTAAAGGTACCGATGTCTTTGACATTTTCAATACAGTGGGCCACACCCTGACCGATCTTGGTACCAACAGCCAGACCTTCTGCCAGAACATTTCCTTTCTCCTGCAGTTTATAGGTCTCCATGACCCCTTTATTGGCCTGGGAATGCACAGTCTCGGGCCGGGCCTGGACAATGAAAAGCTCACCAGTACCTACTTCCTTACCATCACCATCCTTGGCCCATTCGATATCCATGCCCTTGCCGTAATGATCCTCAATAATGCAGGCCCAGTTGGCGAGTTGCAGGATTTCATCGTCATTGATAACATAGGCGTTTTGCTCTTCTTGGGTGGTGTCGATATTCTTAACCGGCTCTTCAGAGGATGGATCATTATCATAGATCATCTTGATGGCCTTGGAACCAACCTTTTTGGAGACAACAGGACGCTTGCCTTCCTTGAGTTTGGGCTTGTACACGTAGTATTCATCCGGGTTAACTGCACCCTGAACCACGTTTTCACCCAGCCCCCAGGCACCGGTGATAAAGCAGGCATCTGCAAAACCAGATTCGGTATCTATGGAGAACATAACACCAGAAGAAGCAGAGTCTGAGCGAACCATCTTCTGCACAGTAATGGACAGGTAGACATCAAATTGACCAAAGCCCTGGTGTTGACGATAGGAAATCGCCCGGTTGGTAAACAGAGAGGCAAAGCATTTACGGCAGTTCTCAATAACATTTTCGTACCCGTGAATGTTCAGGTAGGTCTCCTGCTGACCGGCAAACGAGGCATCCGGCAGATCCTCAGCAGTTGCAGAAGAACGGACAGCCACAGCGCAGTTTTTTCCGTACTCAGCCTCCATTTTTTTGTAGGCATCAATAATGGCATCACGCAGTTTATCAGGAAATTTAGCAGTACGAATAATATCTCGGCATTTTTCTCCGCGTTCCGCCAGATTGGTCATATTCTCAGTATCCAGATCCGACAGTACCTGTCGGATCTCATCTTCAACGCCAGCTTCTTTGAGCAGATAGCGGTAAGCATAGGCTGTAATGGCAAATCCATGCGGTACAGCAACGCCTTTTCCGGTGAGATGTTGATACATCTCACCCAGCGAGGCGTTTTTACCGCCAACCAGCGGCACATCTTCAATACCGATCTCGTCAAACCAAAGAATCAGCTTTTCATCGTGTGCTTGTTCCATGTTTTCATCTCCCAGACCACAGGTCTTTTTTATAAAATAACTGATTAACTCAACAGTGTATAAATAATGTATTCAACGGTACAAGATTGCCTACCGCAATGTAAAGGGAAAACTATTATAAAAAAAAGCCCTGTTGTCAACCTTAACCCGTGCATGCCCTTTCATTTTGAGGTAATCTTGGTGAAATACTCAGCAAGGATTTCCTTCTTGTAGAACAATTGCGAGAACAACTGCGGGCCCCTGACCGTGGGGAACGGTGAACTCGGCCTGAAGACCATTAAACCTTCGTTTATATATTAATAGACTATTATGTGGGAATATACAAATAAAGTACAGCAACATTTTATGCAGCCGCAAAATGTGGGCGAAATAGAAGAACCCAGCGGTACTGGCGACGTGGGATCGTTGGCCTGTGGTGATGCGCTGAAGCTGACCATCAAGGTGGATGAAAACGATATTATTGTTGATGCAAAATTCAAGACCTTTGGTTGTGCGTCTGCTATTGCCTCTTCTTCAGTCCTGACCGAGTTGATCAAGGGCATGTCCGTAGACGAGGCGGCCAAGGTCACCAATGAGGATATTGCCGAGGCCTTGGGCGGCCTGCCCAAGGAAAAAATGCATTGCTCGGTTATGGGCCGCGAAGCCCTGGAAGCGGCCATTGCTGATTACCGGGGTGTGATCCTCCCTATGGCTCAGGGCGAGGTGGTTTGCGAGTGCTTTGGTGTTACGGATCTGGAAGTTGTTCGGGCTATTCAGGAGTCAGGTCTGCGCTCTGTGGAGGAGATCACCAATTTTACCAAGGCAGGTGGTGGTTGCGGCAAGTGTGAGGATCGTTTGCGGGATATTCTTCAGCAGACCGTGGAAGGCCTGTCGAAAAAGAGCACGCCTGTCAAAGAACAGCGAATGACCACCCTGCAGAAGATTAAAAAGATTGAGCAAGTCCTGGAACGAGAAATTCGACCTACCTTGAAAAAGGACGGCGGTGATATTGAGCTAGTGGATGTGGACGGCGATTTTGTCACGGTTTCTCTGCGAGGGGCTTGTGCTGGTTGCCATTCCTCCCGGACAACTCTGAAAGAGTATGTGGAAAAGAAACTGCGTGAACAGGTGGTGGACAGCCTGATTGTTGAGGAGGAGAAATAATGAACTGCGGCAGCGACAAGGTCATTTATATGGACAATAATGCCACCACCCGGATTGCTCCTGAGGTGTTGGAGGTAATGATGCCCTTTCTTCAGGATTGCTACGGCAATCCCTCTTCCATGCATACCTTTGGCGGTCAGGTCGGGCAGGTGGTTGAGCAGGCCCGCGCCCAGATTGCTGAGCTGCTGGGAGCAGACCCGGAAGAAATCGTGTTCACCAGTTGCGGCACAGAAAGTGATTCCACAGCGATCCTATCCGCTTTGCAGAGCCAGCCGGAACATCGGCATATTGTTACCACCAGAGTGGAGCATCCGGCGGTCAAGAATCTTTGTGAAACCCTGGATATGCTGACCGGCCATAAACATCGGGTGACTCGACTCATGGTGGATGCGGACGGTACTCTGGATATGGATGCCTATCAGGAAGCGTTGACAGAGGACACGGCCATTGTTTCGGTTATGTGGGCCAATAACGAGACCGGGGTGCTCTTTCCGGTGGAAGAAATGGCAGCAATGGCCAAGGATCGGGGCATCCTCTTTCATAGTGATGCGGTCCAGGCCGTGGGCAAGATTCCTATTAATATGCAGGAAAATCAGATTGATTTCCTTTCCCTGTCCGGCCATAAACTCCATGCGCCCAAGGGTGTCGGAGTGCTCTATGTTCGTAAAGGGACACCTTTTTTTCCTTTTCTGCACGGTGGGCATCAAGAGAACGGACGGCGCGGGGGCACGGAAAACGTGGCCTCCATTGTTGGATTGGGCCGGGCTTGTCAGCTGGCTGGTGAGATGATGGACGAGGAAAATACTCGGGTGCGGGCCTTACGGGATAAGCTGGAAAAGGGGCTGTTGGCTTCAATCCCCAAATCTATCCTTAATGGTCATGTGGAAAATCGCCTGCCCAATACCAGCAATATCAGCTTTGAGTATGTGGAAGGTGAGGCCATTCTTTTACACATGAATCAGCACGGTATCTGCGCCTCTTCCGGCTCCGCCTGTACTTCGGGTTCCCTAGAGCCGTCCCATGTGCTACGGGCAATGGGGGTTCCTTTTACTGCGGCCCACGGGTCTATCCGTTTCAGCCTTTCTATATATAATACTGAGGAAGAAGTGGATTTTGTGTTGGAAAAGATGCCCAGGATTATTGCTGATCTGCGGGAGATGTCGCCTTTTTGGGAGGGGTGAGGGGTAGAGAGGGTTTTATAAGCCCTGAACAGGAAGAGGGGGTGTGCTTCCTGTTCAGGACATCACATTATCCAACTTTTAACCAATTGAATATAAATCAGCAGCCCGAGGGAAAAAATGTCAGATTAAGCCTGAAGCGAAACAAATTCATTCTTGGCTACGCATGATGTTCCTTCTAATGAGATCAATGTTTGCATTAATAAGTTCTTCGCCGAGAAGTCTGTGTGCCTTGAATTCAGAGGAACTATAATCTAATTTGAATGTCGGGGTATGTGGAAATGAACAGCTTTTATCTTTACCCCTAACGATTGAAGGATCTGAACATTTCACGTTGATTGATTTGTAATATTCCTTTAATTCATCGTTTGATATCTTATCAGGGTCTATTGATAGCTTAACATATGATAATGTTTTATCTTTTGCTCTGCAATTATTGGAAGATGATATACATCCCGTCATTACCGGATTTTTCACGATAGGGTTTTCACTGTTATCAGAATAAAAACACTCATTGTTATCTGGATCTTGGCATTTCTTGGCATCTTGAGTTCTCAACCATTGATCAATTGGCTTGATAATTAATTTTAATTTGTTATTCGGTGACTCAGCCAAATCCTTGCGTACTCTTTGGTATCCCTCAAATGTAAAGGCAGGGTCATGTTCTGCATCTATTACAATAATATTTTCACAACCCCGTTCAATTAGATTTCTTACAGCCAGATTGTCTGTGAATCCACCATCAGCTAGATATATTTCTTGGTCATCTCCTGAAGGAGAGGGCACATATTCACCTTGTGGTGTGCTCTTCCGATCTAATGCACGGCATTCACGAAGGGAGGGCGCATCAACTACCGCGCTTGATAATGCCGTCCAGTCGACAGCGCTGCTTAATTTAAAAGGAAATTCTTTAGAAAATTTATACCGGTCTGATCCCCATTGAAAAGGACTTATCTCAATCAGATGCTTGCTCATTGGCATCAACTCCTTTAATCTAACGGAGAGTGTTACATTTGAAAGTTCATATCGTTCCCCCTGCGGAGCATCTGAAAAACAAGGTGAAAATGTTGAAGCTATAAATATGGGAACAGGCTGTTTTTTTTCTATTACATTATTACGTAGCGATTCTGCTGAAGAATAGTCGTTGAATATACCCCGTAACACATCCCATGAACCTCTAACTCTAAATTTATTCCTAATACAGGCCCCTGACAGCCTTTTTCTGCTAGCTGGTTAATCTTTTAATTTTACACCAGAAAAAAATGGACATTTGAGATTTTTCTGGTATTAATGTAATAAAAAACGATTTGTCATTGGTAACCAAGGGA
>NZ_JALAAI010000136.1:0-9443 GCF_052785085.1 Candidatus Electrothrix sp. | reverse complement strand
ATCATTTCTTGGCACCGCAAAAGCCTTGAAAAATATAATTACTTGATAATAAACGAAAAATATTTTTACGCCCAACGAATAATCAGGTAGTTAGGATTGTTTCGATAATGATTCTCACAAAGTTGGGCTATGGTGGGGAGAGGGATGGATGGTATTCCCAATGCTCCCAATACCTATCTCTATGAGGAAATAAATTCAATGCTGATCTGTTCATCTTCTCCTTGGGTTAAGGCATAGGTGCAGCCATCAAGAAAAGTCATTTCTCGTTCCTGTGCAGCCTGTTTCAGGGCGGCAATGGTTGCCTGGATTGGTTCTGTGTCTGCCTCTTGATTAATATGCACCAGCACCTTATTGCTTTCATCGGTGAACTGGAGAAGCAGGGCATTATGGTCTAAAAAAACAAGGTCTTCGTAGGCATAGGAAATGCCCATGCCTGTTGCTTCCACAATTTCCTTAACAACACCAAGTTTTAATATCGGTATTTTCTCGCTCATTGCGCATTACTCCGTTGTATCTTCAGCAAACGAGTTCATTGGTCACCAAGGTGTGTAGCTGTTGAGCCAGTTCCAGCATCCCTGAAATTTTCTCCATGCCCGGCGGAGTGATTTTGAACCCGTCCAGATCGCATATATCCTGATACTTATCCATGTCCAGTAATCCCTGACTCAGCCCTTCCATTTTTCCCGGAAAGGTGGTCTCCATGGCTTCAACCAAGTCTGCCATCGTATGATTATAAGGCATAGTGCCACGTTGCATCAGGGCGGCCATGACAAATTTTTCAATGGACATCGCAATCAGGTTGTACAAAATTTCCGGGGTAAAAACTTTTTTCTGTTTTGCATGGGCTGATGTAGCCGTTCGGAGGTATGCCTCTCCGTCAGCAAGAAATTCCTCCCAGCCTCTGATGGCTTCAATTCCTGTTAAAGGCACCAGATTTTTTTCTTTTTGCGCTGTTACCGCTGTTACCATGTACCACCTCGTTTCATGTTTTGGCCTTTTCTCAGGCAAATCAGATCGGTAGGGTTGTAGCCTATCTGGTTGTAAAAGCCCAGTGCCCTTGTATTATTGCAATCAGCCAATAATTGAATGCGGGTTGCTCCCTGAAGAGTTGACCATTCTGCAATGGCCTCCATGAGTTTTTTGCCGATGCCCTGGGTTTGCCAGGCTGGCAGGACAACAACATCCTCCACCAGGGCGGAAGTTCCGCCTTCTGCCGTGGAAACGAGAAGTTGAGCTGTACACATACCGATAATTCGGCCTTGCCGTTCAGCCACCAAAACAGTGGCTCCAGATTTTTGTAAAAGAAGCCGCAAGCCTCGCTTTTGTTTGTCTGTATTAAAGGTGAAATCCTTTTCAATACTGAATAAAACTTCCAGCAGAAAAACCAGACCTGTAAGATCTTCTTCCCGAGCTCTACGGATGAGTATTTTTGCGAAAATATCCGGCATGATTCCGCTCATGGAGTGATTCTCTCAAGTTATGACAGCTGGTATTCTTCTGCTACTTCGCCGTCTTCCAACCCGTCCAGAATGGCATCAACAGCATCCTCGCTGTCCACACCGCCAAACCACCAGTTTTCTGGTTGAATAACCATGACTGGCCCTTTTTCACATTGCTTCAGGCAGGTTGTGCCACTGACCAGGCAATCCAACCCACGGTCCAGTACTTCTTCCTCAATATATTGCAGCAAGCCTTCACTCTGCTTATGACAGATACCTTTTTTATCGCCTGCAGCACGAAAGCTTTGGCAGAGGAGGATTTGTCGTTCTGAAATGGCCATTTTTTTTTGTTCTCCTGTCTTCTGTTTACTGTTAAAAACTTGGAATGAATTTATTTTTTACACTTCTTTTTCTTACCACCACCGTAGAGCACATCCACTGTGCCTTCGATGTTCTCTTCGGTCAATAAGATTTTTATGCCCAGATCGCTGAGAATATTTTGCGGATTTTGACCAGCATGGCTTGCCAGCAGGGCAAAGCAGTCTGACAGGGTTTGGGCCAGGGCCTGCCAGCGGGAATCTCCGCTTCCTCCTTCAGGTGCAGCCCGTTTTTCTAAAAGACAGGCCAGTCCGTCCTCTCGTGGTCCATAGATCAGAAATTCAGCAGCCTGACCAAGGTGAAGGTCCACATCCATGCCGCTCATGCTGGCAACCGCCACATTGGGGCGTTCCTTGCTCGGCTGCGGTATCAGGTTTGTGGCGTTTTGAAAATCCCCGCCTGATGGAGGTGGAAGATGTATGTCAACATCAGTAGTTATTTTAAGATGAGTTGCTGCTGCTTTCTTTGCCTCCTCAAGAAGAGCTGTTTCACAAGCCTCCAGTTTTTCTTCTTCAGAAACCGGCACAAAAGGAAGCAGGGTGATGGAAGATGCTCCCCAGGAAACAAGGGTTTCAGCAAGCGTGTTTATATGATGATCATTAATGCCTGGATAAATCGTTGTATATATATTAACGTTGATTCCAGCCTGTTTGAGGGCCGTAATAGCCTCTTTCTGTTCCTGAAGCAGGAGAGGAATCGCTTGAGGAAGAGGGAGCGTTTTTTTGCCTGGGCGAATCCAGGTATATATTTTCTTTAAGATATCTTTTTCTACAGCTTCAATGCAAAGATTGACCTGAGTTACCTTTTTGTCTGCCAAGTCTTTTGCAAGTGATGCTGCATTAAGACCTATGGTGGTCAGCTTGACCGGACAGTCAGGGTGTTTCTCTTCAAGAAGGCCAAGCAGTGAAAAAAGTGTGTCTGGTGCTGCCAAGGCATCGCCAGGGTCGCAAATATTTACACTAAAGACTTTTTTTCCTCTTTTTATAAGGTCGTCTATCCAGGCAATGGCCTCGTCTGGAAAAAGGGCAGGTGCTGGTTTATCAATTTCACCAAAGCTTTTTCTGTTATTTACCTGCGGGGCTGCTGGCAGGATCAATGTATTGATCTGCATAGTTTTTGTGCAAGAACTTTTTGCGCTTGTTTCTGGTGTTGTACCTGTTGTTACGGGCTGAGTGCTCATAGTCTCTTTTCTCGGGTTGAGTATGCTGGATAATTCGGACAAGTTGGACAAGTTCCAGAACAGCTTTTATCACTCTTATAGCAAGGGATGTGCCAAAGTGCTTTTGTTTGTAAAATACTCTTTGAAAATAATATATTGATTGTATTTTTCCGGTGTGGTGTTGGTGTTGAGGGTGCTGTAGAGATCAGGGGATCTTACTTATTTGCGCCCTTTTTAACATAAAAGTACATAAGGGCCTTTTTTTTGTAAAACAAGGTAGGGTGACTTTCTGTGCTTGAATCTGGATTTTCTAAGGAGCATTTTTGTGACATATTTCTTCTCTAGCCTCTGAATAGTAAAAAACATGACAATTTTGTGCTTGTTCTGTAAGCTTCTTAACGGTATATATTACAATAATGTGATTAATTTAGAGATGTCTGTAGGTGAAGCGAAGATACTTTTTTGTTAATATGTTGTTTTTCCTTGTTGATTTGTAAAAGATAAATAAATGGCATGCGCTATGCAAAAGTACCTGGAAAGAAAAACAATTGCTTTGCGTAAAGCATCATTCATTAACTCAGCAAAAGAGGTAGATGACGTGGAAAAAATGGCGAGTGTACAGAGTAAAATGTTCAGCAAAGGAGCTGCTGTGCTGGCTGGCCTGACAGGGCTGCTGCTGGCAGGGTCGGCATTTGCCGAAGAGGCATCAGTGGGTGATAATTTGATTCAGTTGTCGTACTCGGTGGATACCTTTTATTTCCTCATGTCCGGAGCTTTGGTCATGTGGATGGCAGCAGGTTTTGCCATGCTGGAAGCAGGCTTGGTACGCAGTAAAAATACCGTGGAGATACTAACCAAGAATGTGGCTCTCTATGCCATAGCCTGCCTGATGTACTTAGTGGTTGGTTACAATATTATGTACGAAGGCAGTATAAACAGTGTCCTGCCCAGCTTAGGCTTTTTCTTTAGCGGAGAAATTCCAGTGGAAGAAGTGATCAAGAACGGTGGTGGTCACTCCAAGATGGCAGATTTCTTTTTCCAGGTAGTTTTCGTGGCCACAGCCATGTCTATTGTTTCCGGTGCAGTGGCTGAGCGAATGAAGCTCTGGGCTTTCTTGATCTTTGCTGTGGTTATGACTGGATTTATCTACCCTGTGAGCGGTTTCTGGAAATGGGGTGGTGGTTTTCTTGATGGTCTCGGTTTCCTTGATTTTGCTGGTTCCGGTCTGGTGCATCTCTGTGGTGCTTCGGCTGCTTTGGCAGCGGTTCTTCTCCTTGGTGCTCGTAAAGGGAAATACGGTAAGGATGGCCGGGTGAATGCTATCCCAGGTTGTAACCTGCCCATGGCAACCCTGGGAACCTTTATCCTCTGGCTTGGCTGGTTTGGCTTTAATGGTGGTTCTGAGTTGATCATCAGTAATGTAGATGAGGCCAATGCAGTCTCCAAAATTTTTGTGAACACCAACACTGCAGCAGCTGGAGGTCTTGTTGCAGCCCTGTTGCTTTCTCAGTTCTGGTTTGGTAAGGCTGACCTGACAATGGGTCTGAACGGTGCACTTGCAGGTCTGGTGGCAATTACTGCCGAGCCTCTGACTCCGTCGCCACTGGCCTCTACAATTGTCGGTGTCATTGCAGGTGTACTGGTGGTCTTTGCTATTGTCTCCATTGACAAGGCTAAAATCGATGATCCTGTGGGTGCCATTTCCGTACATGGCGTGATTGGTATATTTGGTCTTATAGTTGTGGCTTTTACCAATCCTGATGCTACGCTTGTTGCTCAGCTTATCGGTATTGTCGTTATTTTTGCCTGGACTTTTGGTGCTTCTTTTATTGCCTGGATGATTCTCAAGACAGTGATGGGTATCCGGGTAAGTGAGGAGCATGAAGTGGAAGGTGTGGACATTGCTGAGTGCGGCCTGGAAGCATATCCGGAATTTACCAGAGATTAATAGCCGGTTATCGGCTCTCAAACGAGAGGAGTATATATTATGAAGAAAATCGAAGCCATTATTAAACCCTTTAAGCTTGATGATGTGAAGGAAGCTTTGGGTGATTTAGGAATCAGCGGTATGACCATTAGTGAAGTCAAGGGTTATGGTCGCCAAAAAGGGCATAAAGAAATGTACCGGGGCGCTGAGTATACTGTGGATTTCAACCCAAAGATCAAGATTGAGCTGGTTGTTGCCGCAGCCATGACCGAGAAGGTGGTGGATACAATTCGCGAGTCAGCTCTGAGTGGTAAGATTGGCGATGGAAAGATCTTTGTTCTGCCTGTGGAAGAAGTTGTTCGGGTTCGTACCGGAGAGCGGGGATCTGAGGCTATCTGATCATTCCTGATTGGATCATTTGATCAAAGAAGATTTGACCAATAAAAGGGGAGGCTGCTTATGCAGTCTCCCCTTTTTCGGTTAAAAAAAAATACGCAGGTAAAAAAAATATATGGAAGATGAGGATGTTAAGTTGTTTGATGCTTGTCTTCAAGAGCGACAGCGAGATCAGAAGAAGATTCTTCAGGCGGCTTTTCAATATCCTTTAACAATTCATCCTCTTCTTCTGCTTCATTTGCAGGGACTGTTTCCAATGAGGGGGATCCGCAGGCACCATCAAAGTTGAATCCAAAATCAGGCAAAGGAATGCTGGCTTCTTCTTGGGGATGATCATGGTCACAACCAGAGAGTGCTACGGTTGGGGTGCAACCGAGGCTCAGGAACAAGGTAAGAGCGATGATAATTTGGTGAATAACTTGAGGATATGTAATTTTCATGACGTTTCTCCAAGGTGTATGAATACTGCGTTGGCGGACTAGGTTTTTGAAGCGTGCAGGTAATTCTTTTTATATTATGAAGGAGTTGGTTTTTTCTCCCTTTAATACCGGACAAGATAATTCAGTTTTTTGTTCCTGTCAAGATCACGGTATAATTTTTTAAACTTTAAAAGTGATTTTTTGAAAAAATAGAGATTTGTAATCTTTTTGCAAGCTGTTTTATGGCAAAGAGATGAATGAGCGCATATAAAATATTAGTCTGTACACAGAAGTGGTGAAAAGGTCTTGTTTTTTTAGGAAAGAATATATTATGATGTTATTTATATTCGTTGTGATGAAGGTGGTTGATATTTTTCCTGCCATTATCATTTTGTGTTATCTCGGTCTGTTGGGCCGTGATAGAGGTTTAAGGAACATATAAAGGAGAAACGATGAAACTTGCTGTATATGCTGTAATGAGTCTTATGATGGTTACTGGGACAGCTGTAGCTGCGGAACCGGTAACAGAGCTGAAAACCGACCAACAAAAAACCAGTTATGCATTAGGGCTTGATCTTGGCACCTATTTTAAAAGTTTGGAAACAGATTTTGATCTTCCTGTTATTTTTCAAGGAATTAAAGATTCCTATACCAATGGGGAAGTCTTACTGAGTCCGGAAGAGGCAAAAAAAATTCAAAAGCAATTCGCCATTGATCAGCAAAAAAAGAAAGTGGAAAAGGTACAGGCTGTCCTGGAAGAGAATAAGAAGGCTGCTGCTGACTTCCTGAAAAAGAATGAAAAGGAAAAAGGCGTCAAAGTCACTGACTCAGGTTTGCAATATAAGGTGATCACCGAGGGGAAGGGTGAGAAGCCGAGTGCTACTGATACGGTTAAAGTGCATTATAAAGGAACCTTGCTTGACGGCACCGAGTTTGACAGCTCGTACAAACGAAAGGAGCCTGCGACCTTTAAGGCGAATCAGGTCATCCCTGGCTGGACAGAGGCTTTACAGCTTATGAGCCCTGGGAGTAAGTATACCTTGTATTTGCCGCCGGAACTTGCCTATGGCGACCGTGGTGCGCCGCCAGCGATTGAGCCGGGATCTTTGCTGATTTTCGAGGTTGAGCTGGTTGATATCGTTAAGGATGCTGATAAATAGCAGATTCTGAGAACAGCAATTTCCCTACAGTGTTGTCCCGTCCCAGAAGGGCGGGATACGTGTTCTATGTGGAGATCGGCATGGGGAAAAGTATGGGGAAAGTATGGGAAAGAAAAAATGTTGTCGTAAGTACAAAAAAACAAGCAAGCATTGTAAACAATGCCCAATAAAAACCAGACAGCAATGTCAAACTGAAAGGAGAACTATTGAAATGAGTAAGAAGAAAGACGAGAAGAAAAAAGAAAAGAAGAAATTAGAGAAAAAAGCAGCAAAGAAGGCCGCCAAAAAAGCAGAAAAGAAAAAAAGCTGCAAAAAGGCATGTAAGAAAGCAGACAAAAAAAAGTCTGATAAGAAGAGCAAGAAAGGCAAGAAGAAATAAACAACTACTCTGACGTAACCTGACGTAAGGGGGCAAGAAGAGACCTTCTGTTTCTTCTTGTCCCTACAAGTCTGCACCTGATTCAGGAGCGGGGTTCGACGATGATTTCTGTTATCGGTTCAGCCTGCCCCAACTCGCCATCCACCTTGGCAATATGACCAATATCCCGCCAATCTTTCCCCAGTAATCCAGCGCCGTAACTATCTATCGCCACAGGATCAAAACCTGCGACCAGTTTATTGACTGGAGGATCACAGGTTGGCCCCCAGAGATGTGCCTCTGCCATTCCCACTGTAGCGTCCAGAACCGTAAAATCCGAACAGCGGTAACGGTTCAGGTCAGCAACTGCTTCATGAATTTGATTATGAAAGGCTGCTTTTTTCCATCCTGGCCCCTGGTAATAATCCGGTGAGGCAAGCCCCATCATATTTTTCATGGTCAGGGTGATTCCAGCCAAGGTGTGGGCCTTGAGTACCGGAACAGAGAGGAGAAAGCTGGTAACCGCAATATCCGGGAGATAAAATTCCGGCCAATGTTTGCAGTGGGGGAAGCTTTGCTTCTGGCACGGTGCGTTGTTCAGGTCGATGAGTTCTATCTTTTTCTCCCGGGCCAGTTCTGTATACCCCAGTTCTGTAAAACAACGGTGGGTATCATAATCTAAAGCACCGCATCCCTCACCAATCACGATAGGATTATGCAGATGGGTTTGCAGGTATTCTACAATGCTCTTGACCAGGGCAACCGGTGTGGTGACGGGTGGACGCAGGATTTCAACCAGGTTGGGTTTGATCAGAATGGTTTGCCCTGCTGGGATCTGCTCTGTCAGGCCTGCCTTATCTAATAAAGGGGGAATGCTTTTTTCCCAGGAAAGAAAAGGAGTGCTGTATATCGTGCTGTTTGTTTTGTTGGTCTTCATGCTGTTCTTCTGAAGAAAAGTTTATATGGAATCAAATATGGTAATTATGACCAGCCTTAATAGAGCATGCCCGGTACAGCTGTTCCAGGAGAATGAACCGGGTCATTTCATGGGTAAAGGTAAGGCGGGAAAGGGACCAGATCTGGTCAGCCCGCTGACAAACCTGTTGATCCAGGCCCAAATGCCCTCCAATCAAAAAACACAGGGTTTGGATTCCCCGGTTTTCCCAATTTTCCAGCGCAGTAGCGATTTCTTCTGAAATCTGTTCACGTCCTGTGGGATCCAGAGCCACAACCAGTGAGGATGAAGCCGCATGGGTGAGAAGCTGTTCAGCCTCTTTGGCCATGATGATCTGTGGAACATCATTTTTAGCATGTTTGCTTTTTAGAATTTTGATGTCCAAAGGAAGGTAGCGTTGCAGCCGTTCTGCATAATCCTGGATTGCCTGGTTCAAATATTTTTCTTTTGTTTTTCCGAGAAAAGGAATGGTTATTTTCATGTTGAATATTTGTTTGTAAACAAGTTGTTATGTTTCTTGGGTGGAATTTTATTTTCTTGATAATAGGTGCTAACGTGTAATAAATATACTTTGTGGTGTAAAAAAACTATACATTAGGTATAAATTATTGTACTCTTTTAAGTAAGAGGGAGACAGGAACATTCACAAAGAAGGTGAGAAAAATGGAACATCGTGAAGCAGTTAGCATCTTAATGCTGAGTCCTTTTTATTTTCGTATCACCGTCAAAGAGCGGCTTAAGCTTATTAAGAGATACTGTCGTGAGATAGGACTGCAACCGTTTTCATCGTCACAAGTCTGAAGAATAATAACCGATAGCTTTTTTCAATGAGCAAAAAAAATATTTTTTTCTTAGACCGTAACACGGAGTAAGAATGGACAAAGTAGGGCTCACCTTTTCTCCGCCCAGCCAGAAAAGGTGAGGAACTAACTTCACATAACTGTATGTGAAGTTGGAAGTCAACAGCGAGATATGAAAATGGATAGAAATATTTGGTTGATGATGGTTAATCAGAAGGGTAATGGTTTGTATAAAAAAGGATATCTTGGCCGGGAAGTCCATGAGTTCGAGATTGAAGCAGCTATGGAAGCTCAGAGAGTCTTTGCTGAAATGACCAATACAGACTAATGGCACGACCTTAAGTGGTTGACCACAGGATTACGCCGTTTGTCTTCTTGGTACTGTCAAACGAGGGTAGGCCTTTGGACGACGCTTCACAGCCCGCGGTTCACTGCGACCTGGTCTATTTCCT
>NZ_JALAAI010000135.1:0-9527 GCF_052785085.1 Candidatus Electrothrix sp. | reverse complement strand
TCCGTGAAACATTAAAATTGCTTCCGCAAATTCCAGAAGGTATTTCTATTCAATCCATCGCTAATCAAGTAGCCGTTCTTGGGCGAGTTAATACGCCAGAAGAGGTGCTTTAATGGCGATGGTATTGTAGGTTGTGTAGTTAATGTTTTTGTTTCCGTATGACTTGAATTAGATGCGATAATTCCTCCAATCAGAAAACCAGCGCCAACACAAACTCCACCACATGCTGCTTCACCTGTTGGGTCAATATATTTTATTGGTGACGAATTTGCGTATCCATAAAGATTAATCCCTCCATCAAGCCCAGTCGGATCAGCAGAAATATATCGTCCAATAGCAGGATTAGAACCTCACCAAAGGGCAGGTAATCCCCCTGCCAGGCGATCTTCCCGGTTTCATCAACCACCATCTGCGGGGTGCCGAGATGATCATTGATAAAATAGTAGAGCACTGGCCCGGTGAAAACCAAGGCCTTTTCACGGGCATGCTCCGGCATGTTCGGCAGGTTACTGATAACTTCCTGTTTCCGTTCCTGCCCCGGCGGTTCAGGAGTGGTGAAATGATGTTCAGCAGCAGCCAACCGAATCAAGAGACACGGCAGAGGCCTTCTTGAGGGAGAAGGAGACTTCCCGATCAGCTGGGGTGCCGGACATGTATGAAGAAAAAAGGGGGGACGAATCGAATTCGTCCCTTTTCCTGCTAACGAATCGCAATACGATACGGCGTTGTCAGCATTTCCTCAGCCTGTTGGCTGATAATGGTCTGCGGATATTTTTTGCAGATCAGCTGAAAGCATTTTTCACCCCGTTCTTCCCTGCCTTGGTCGCAATAAACACAACCCAGGGTAAAAAGACAGGAAGGAAGGCCTGGATACTGTGGACGCTGTTTGAGGAGCAAAAGGAGAAAGCGGGCCGCCTGTGTTGTTGCGCCAGAGCGAATATGGAACTCTGCAAGGGCCAACATGACAGAGGGGTGTAAGCGGGGTGCTGTGCTCACCTGCTTGTATTCCTGAAAATAGGCCAACAGTTCCTGGTAGCGCTTCAGGGTTGCAAGTCTTTGAAGTAACTGCCCAGCAGTTCTATGGAACTGCTCGCTTTGGGGATCAGCTTTATCAATATGAAAAAGCCGGGCAAGTGCGGTGAGATCGGCTGGATCCTCCTCCACAGCCTTGTGCATTTCTTTTCTGAGAAGGGCAACCTCTTTTTTGGTCAGATGAGCCGGGGGCTGAAGGTCCTGGCCCGGATCAGAGGCAAAGGGATCTGTAACAGGTTCTGGCTGTTCTCCTTGAGTGGGCTGTTGTTGCTCATGGGTTCGCAAGATAAGGCCGATAATCATGCCAGCCAGTAATCCACCGAGATGCGATGAGAAGATCTGTGGCTCTGAGGCATTCACAAAGTGATAGGCTTCTTTACTGATCCAGAAAGGAAAGAGAAACCAGCCAAAGACCGTTGTGTGCCGACTGCAAAATCCGAGCGAGCAGAGGACAGTGCTCCTTTTGCTGCAATAAACCAGCAGGTAGGTTCCCATGAGTCCGGCAATGGCACCAGATGCGCCAAGAAGCGGGCCTTGATTGAGCGGATGGATAAAGCCAAAGGCCAGACCGGCGCAGACACCGGTTGTGAGATAGATCCCCAGAAAGAGGATGCGACCGACCCCTATTTCTATCCAGGAACCAATAAACCAAAGAAAGAGTATATTTGCGATCAGCAGGATGACCTTATCATGAAAGAACATGTAGGTGGTTATGTTAAAATAGTTCTTCCGGGCTGGTGAATAACCATAACGATAGGCAAGGCTTTGGTTGAGTTTGTCTTCGAATTTTTTTCGCTTGGGAGACCAGTCTGCAAAACGGGGATCACCAGGTGGAATCAGGATTTGCTGACGAAGTGCGGCTTGAAAGCGGTCATCCTGGATAAGGTGCTGAAAAACGGCAGCTGTTTTCTTGGTGTTGCGGAGAAAATCAGGGATTGCCTGGTGGCGGCGTTGAAGATATTCCTGATACACCTCTAATTCTATTTGTAAAAGTCCAGAGGAGCGGGCCCAGGAGACAGCCTGCATGTATTTTTGCTGCTCGTTATGCTGGAAATAGAGAAATATACCAAGGTTTAGCAGAATAAGAAAAAAGGTTACGCAGGGAAATCGTCGTTGAGGACCATTATTGGAAAGAGGAATAATTAACATGGCTTCTCCAGTTTTCGGAAAGCTTCCTGTTGTGTTTGGGCGAATTGATCCGGGGTATTGATATTATGCCAGGAGCTGTGCAGATGTTGAGGAGGCTGAAAATGATACACACCAGCCTGATTTGCCAGCCGACTGAGCCGCAGGAAACCAGAGGCTGCGATTGTTTCCAACTGGGGACGGCAACGGAAGTCATACCAGGCAAGGAGTGGTTCAAGATGACCGTCTCCAAGAAGGTCGGGCAACACAGCCCTGATACCGGGTTTACGTTGGGCAAGGAGCCATTCCAGGCTTTCAGCCTGCACGTCTGGTTGGTCGCAGGCCATTACGAGCCAGGACACGGTTTGCTGCCAGCGCATAACAGAAAGGATGCCAGCCAGAGGGCCTGCCAGTCCAGGGGCATCGGGAATCCGGGGCAAGGCAGTCAGAGTTTCCGGTATTTCTCCTGAACCAGAAAGGACCACCTGTTCTACATACGGGTTCAGGGTTTCCACTGCATGCTCAAGCCAGGTTTTTTCATCTTCCTGAATAAGATGTTTGGGGCGTCCCATTCGGCTGCTTTTCCCGCCAATCAGAATACAGCCCCATACCGGTGCTTGCTTCCATGGTTCTCGTTGCTCTCGTTGCTTGCTGATCAATTTTTCTTGTTCCATAGTCAGGATGCCTTGTTAAGAACAGCAGGATCGGTAAACAGGCCTGCTTCTTTTCCTCGACGCAGGAGTTCCTGAACAGCAGTTTGTCCTGTTTCAGCCAGATCAAGAGAAAAATCGTTGACATAGAGTTTGATGTGTTCGGAGATGACCCGCTCATCCAGTTCCCGGGCATGTTCTCTGATATATCCTGTACAGGCGTCTGGATGGGCAAAGGCCCAGCGCAGACTGGCTGCTATGGCTTCCTCTATTTCCCGGATGGTTTGCTGACCAAGGTTTTTTCGGGCTGCAATACAGCCCAGGGGGATAGGAAGGTTGGTTTCTTTTTCCCACCATTCTCCCAGATCCTGCACGCAGACAAGGCCATGGTCTTGAAAGGTAAACCGGCTTTCATGGATGATCACCCCGGCATCGGCTTTGCCGGTATTGATGGCCTCCATGATGGTCTCAAAGGGCATAACAAGCAGTTTACTATGCTCAGGAAGAAAGAGTTTGAGAAGAAGAGCTGCGGTGGTGTATTTTCCTGGTATGGCAATTCGCCAGGAAGAGGGCACTGTTGTCTGCTCTGGTCGTGTTATAAGAAGAGGGCCACAGCCCCGGCCAAGGGCCGCACCTGCATTGAGCATGGTATAGTTGTTCTGCACATGGCCCAGGGCATGAAAGGAGAGCTTGGTTACATCAAGGCGGGTATTGATAGCCCAGCTATTAAGGGTTTCCACATCTTCAAGGAATGGTGCTCCCCATTGAAGATGCCGGCAAGGAGTCTTACCGTGGGTAAGGGCGTAAAAGATAAAGGTATCATTAGGGCATGGTGAGTAGCCTAAACTCAACTGGGCGACCATATATATTGTTCCAATGTCTCATTTGACGAAGTAACCTATCAACTCTAGCAGAGTATCCTTTATTCATTATTGCTGTCAAGCTCTGCCTTACTGTCCGCTTACCTGGGGTAAGAAATATAACCTTTTTTCCATAACAAGCACGATTTTCTGTTTACTTTTCAGGCCTGGCATTTTAGTCTTTGAGTATTGTTGAAATGTAGGTTCATGCTAAACCACAGCTGCGGAGCATCAATGAAATATTTCGTCGTTGTTGTTGATGACAGTAAGTTTATCCACAAGATCATTGGGAATTTTGTAGACCCAAAGCTGTTTGATGTTCGTTTTTTTGTTTCTGCGGAAGAAGCAAAAAAAACTATGGGTGCTTTGCCCTTGCAGGGGCGTGAGGTTGACCTTGTGCTCCTGGACATCTATTTACAGGATGGGACAAAAGATTCCAGTCTGGAGCTGCTGAAATTTCTCACCAGGGAAAGGCGGCGAACCCAGGTCATTGTTATGTCAGGCCGTTTATCTGCTGAAGAATTTGGAGAATTTTATTCGCACGGTGCAGCAAATTATCTGCTCAAGCCTTTTGCTGAAGACAAATTCATGACCGCAGTACAACGGCATGTCCGTCTTGCCCGAAATACTCCAGAATATCAGAATCAGCCTCTGGCAAAGATCAAGGTAGATGATCGGCAAGTATTCATAAGTTTTTTAGCAGGCCATGAAAAGATAGCCTGTTTTTTTAGAGATGAGCTGATGAAAAATGATATTGGCTCCTGGTGCGAACAGGCTGAGTTACTCGAAGATCCTCTCTGGAAGACTGTTTTGCTGGAAGCAATCAATACCTGCAAAATATTTATTTTGCTCCTCACCCGTGATTCACTCCAATCTGCGTATATGAAGCAGGAAATCATTCAGGCATTTAATCGGAAAAAACAAGAGGGCAACCGCTTTGTTCTCCTTCCTGTTTTGTATAATATAAAGGAAAACCAGGTGCCTCAGCAAATACGCTCAATGTACTGCTTTGATATTACCTCTGCAAATAACAGAGCAGAGCAAATTCATTCTCTTATATCTTCCGTTACCAAGAAAATACGCTCAATGGGGTGATCTCACCCGGTTCTTATGAGAGAGCAGAGAGGATATAAGAGATATCCCCTGGTTTTCAGCCTGTCAGAGCCTTATCAGGGCAGCGGCATTTTTTATTGAGGAAAGCAGGCAAAGGCTATATAGTGGCTTTTAAAAAACACTTTTTCATAGAGATAGATTCCCTTACAGATAAAAATATAACCATGCAGACACCTGATTTCCCTGTTCCCTTTGTGAAGATGAGTGGTACAGGCAATGACTTTATTCTTATTGACCACCGTAAACCTTTGCTTGCCCCAGAGGCTATGGCTGATTTTGCTGCCAAGGTCTGTCGGAGAAAATTCTCTGCTGGTGCTGATGGCTTGATCCTTATTGAGGAATCCTCAGAGGCAGACTTCCAATGGCAATTCTTTAATGCCGATGGTTCTGTTGCTGAGATGTGCGGAAACGGAGCCCGCTGCGCAGCCCGTTTTGCCTTTTTACAGGGTATTGCGCCAGCTGAAATGCGTTTTGCCACCTTGGCAGGTATTATTGAGGCCAGTGTTGCGGACACGGATGTTGCGGTCAGGATGACAGACCCCTTTGGTTTGAAGCTGGATCAACGCATTATGCTGGAAAATCAGGAGTACATTGTCCATAGTATTGATACTGGCGTGCCGCATGCGGTGATCTTTGTTGATGATATTGATGGAACAGATGTTCGTTCATTAGGAAGTCTGGTTCGCCATCACCAGGCTTTTATGCCTGCCGGAACCAATGTGAACTTTGCTCAGCACCAAGGAGAGGGCATTAAGGTTCGAACCTATGAGCGGGGTGTGGAAGATGAGACCCTGGCCTGCGGTACCGGGGCTGCGGCCTGTGCCATTATTGCTGCCCTGTTGGATCAGGCGGCCTCACCTGTGGATATCATTACCTCAGGCAATGATCAATTAACAATTCTCTTTGATCTACAGCAGGAGGGCGGGCAGGATCATCTTGTGAATAATGTTTTCCTCAAAGGACCAGCCCATACCATTTATTCTGGAGCATTTAATGCTGAGGCGTTGCTTTAAGCTCCCCCTCTCCCCTTTGGGGTGGGCAACAACGCATGAACATGAAGCGATTATTCGAAGAATCACGGAGTCGTTTCATATTAATAAATTCCATTCCTCTCCTTCTGGGGAGGGACAATAAAATATGAAAGCCATACTTTCATATAACGGAGAAGAGTGATGACGATAACAGGAAAAAATATCCAGGGTGCCTTTACCGCCATTGTCACCCCGATGCAGGACGGCAAGATTGATGAACAAGGTCTCATTGATCTGATTAATTTCCAGATTGATAACGGCATCCACGGCCTGGTGCCCTGTGGAACCACAGGTGAATCAGCCACCTTGGGCTTTGACGAACATAAGCGGGTTATTGAACTCACTGTTCAGGTGGTTGATGGACGAGTACCGGTCATTGCCGGAACCGGGGCCAACAATACTGCAGAGGCCATTGAGCTGACCGAATCTGCCAAGGCCAGCGGTGCTGATGCTGTGCTGTCTGTGGTTCCTTATTATAACAAGCCAAGCCAGGAAGGCCTGTACCGGCATTTTGAAGCCATTATTGAGACCGTGGATATTCCTATGGTGCTTTATAATGTGCCGGGTCGCACGGTAACCAATATGGCCCCGGCAACGGTTGCCCGCTTGGCCAAACTGCCCAATGTTATTGGTATTAAGGAAGCCTGCGGTTGCCTGAACCAGATTTCTGAGGTGATTCGTCTTTGCCCGGACGATTTTATTATCCTGTCTGGTGATGATTTCACCAGTATGCCGACCACCCTTATTGGTGGAAAAGGGGTTATCTCTGTGACCTCTAATGTCTATCCCAAGGCGATGTCTGAGCTGATGGAAGCGGCTTTGGCAGGTAATCTGACCAAGGCCAATGAGATCCATTACAAGCTCTTTCCGCTGATGGGAACCATGTTTTGCTATCCCAGCCCGGCCCCGGCCAAGAAAGGATTGCACCTGATGGGTAAGATCGCCAGCCCAGAGGTTCGCTTGCCCATGACAGGTATGGATGAGGGATCGCTGGATAAGTTGATCACAGCGATGAAGGCGGTTGGTTTGATCTAAGGTGTTCAGGGGCGATCCTTGTGATCGCCCTTCTGAAGCTCCCTTTCCAAGAACACTGCATGTACAGGAGGATTGCCTGGGCAATGAAATATCAAAAAATTGATTCACCTGAGATCCTCACTCTTGATGATTCGTTAATCATCGAAGGAGATGCTTTACACGCGCTTAGAATGCTTCCGGCGCAGTCAATTCAATGCGTTGTTACTTCTCCTCCCTACTGGGGGCTTCGTGATTACGGGATTGACGGACAGATAGGGCTGGAAGACACATTGCCTCAGTTTCTCAATCATCTCGTTGCAATCTTTAATGAGGTAAAACGAGTTCTTCGTGACGACGGAACCTTGTGGTTAAACATTGGTGACGGGTACACCAGCGGTAATCGTGGTTATCGTGCCAACGATAAAAAAAATCCTGCACGGGCAATGTCGGTACGACCTGATACCCCGGAAGGCTTAAAACCTAAAGACCTTCAAGGGATTCCCTGGAGGTTAGCGTTTGCTCTTCAGGATGATGGATGGTACTTGAGGAGTGATATTGTCTGGCATAAACCTAACGCAATGCCTGAAAGCGTCAAAGACAGACCAACACGGGCGCATGAATATCTCTTTATGCTGACCAAGTCTGAACGATATTATTACAACTATGAAGATGTAAAAGAAAAAGGATTAAATGGAAAACTTCGTAACCGTAGAAGCGTTTGGAACGTCAATACAAAGGGATTTCCCGGAGCCCATTTCGCCACATTTCCGAGCCAATTAATTCTGCCCTGCATCTTGGCGTCTACTAAGCTGGATGATTATATTTTGGACCCCTTCTTTGGTTCTGGAACTGTAGGGGTTTCATGCGTGGAACAGCAAAGAAAATATATAGGCATAGAGCTGAATCCTGAATACGTCGAATTGGCGGCAGACAGACTGAGTGCCGCAGAAGATAGAATCATAAAGATTGCAGCGTAATGTCTGAGATAAACATACCTGAACCAGTATTACAGATCGACTTTTCTTTTGCTCTGGGACAAATAAGAACGATTTACCTTCAGGATGCGCTGAGTAAAACAGTTGATGATATAGACATTGCAATTCTTGATAAACAACTTTCTCAATATGTGCCGCAAGACAACTTGAAGGCACTGGCAAAATGTGGCCTTCGGGGGGAGTTGGTGTTTCCAGTTCCATGTATGTTAGAGGCAAACCCTTTTTTGTTGGGATATTATCGGCTGTTGCTAGGGTTCAGCCAGAAAGAATTTTACACGAAGAAATTTGGAAGCTCCGGCTTCAAGTCAATGGAGGTGAAAGGCACGTTAACCTTCAGGAACAAAGACAAGCTGGCAGACTTGTGTAGAGGTATGATTGATAGCGCATGTGCTCTACTTGATGGGATAGGCGTTGATAGAGTAAGCAAAGAATTACTTGATGATTTGACGTTGCTCACCGTTGGCCCACAGCTCCGGGGCGGAGCCAATGTGAAAAAAGGTGTTGCCGGTATTATTGACGTGTTTGAGGCAATTCATAATATTGTTGAACATGCTGCAACACGGTCGACACAGAGTACAATGCACATAGTCAACGCAGCAGGAAGAAAGGTATCAATAGAATTTGCTCCTGACCCGGATATTGTAATCTGTGAGGAAATGAATACAACCAGTATCCGTAAACTTATTGCCATTGAGGTTAAAGGCGGAACAGATTTTTCCAATATTCACAATCGCGTTGGCGAAGCAGAAAAAAGCCATCAAAAAGCAAAATCAGATGGATATGTTGAATGCTGGACTGTTGTGAACGTAGATAGGATTGATATGAATATGGCGGCCAAAGAGTCTCCTTCAACCAACAGATTCTATCGGATATCTGCTCTGAAGTCCGGTGAGGGGGAAGAATATGAAGACTTCAAGAATCGGATTATCGCCCTTACTGGAATCAAAAGCGAGTAAGTATCCGGCTGGGCCTGCATTTTCTGGGTAAGATCGCCAGCCCAGATGTTCGCTTGCCCATGACAGGTATGGATGAGGGATCGCTGGATAAGTTAATCACAGCGATGAAGGCGGTTGGTTTGATCTAAGGTGCGCAGGGGCGATCCTTTTGAACGCCCTTTATTTCTATGATCGGTCTTGCTCGAACACAACAAAAGAAGTTAAAATTAAACCAATGCCCTGTCATGAATGCATATAAAATATACGCGGAAGTTGATTCATCAGGACGACTGGTGCTTGACCGCCTGCCGTTTCAGAAAGGTGCTTTATTGGAGATAGTGATAATAGAGCAGAGTCGGCAGCCGGAAGAACGAGTCAGCTCGTGGCAGAATCTTATGCAACATGTTCAGGGCCTGCCGCAGTCCTCAACGCTTTCTGATGAAGATATAGAAGCGGAAGTTGATAAGGTTCGGAGTGCCCGTGAAAGTCGTCATTGACACTAATATACTTGTTTCCGCAGTGATTCGGGATCGTCTTCCTGAGCGTGTTCTGCTGTGGTGCTTAGGCTAAGTTGTGCAGGGGCGATCCTTGGGTCGCCCTGCTTTGCGTTTTTCTCCCCATTTATGCTGTTTGTATGAAAAAATACAGCAATTCAGCTCGTAAAAAAACACCTAAACATTCAAGCGGGATAACTTAATTACCGAAATTTTTTTTTCCAGCTATTTTCGACTTGACGATTGTCTATTTGTTTGGTGAGATGAAAAAATCAAAC
>NZ_JALAAI010000134.1:0-9598 GCF_052785085.1 Candidatus Electrothrix sp. | reverse complement strand
CTGACCAATAATGAGGCGGAGCAAGCACTACGTCATTGGGTTATTGCGCGCAAATTAAGCCACGGTACCCGTAATGGCCAAGGCAGTCATGTGTTCGCCATACTTGCGAGCGTGATTGATACGTGTAAGAAGCGCAACGCCTGTCCGTGGAAATATCTCGCTGAGGTTATCACGGCTCGGCGCCAGGGGCTGGATGTGCCTCCTCTGCCTCTTGCTGCGTAAAAAAAATGAGAGGGGTCTGAACGGTTACACAGAGGGTGGTCCAACAGGCTGTACGGTTCATCCCCGCATGTGCGGGGAACATTCTGCTCTCGGATTAATTTTTTTTACCCTCAAACGGTTCATCCCCGCATGTGCGGGGAACATACCGTTATGATCAGCATGACAAATATATTCACCGGTTCATCCCCGCATGTGCGGGGAACATTTTACACCTTCCTTAATAAATTATACCGCTATCGGTTCATCCCCGCATGTGCGGGGAACATACCAATTGTATCTACCTTAAAACGAAGGATTATTCAACCCCTTTCTTTTCCACCGAGCATTTTCCGATTTTCCCGGATTCTACACCCTCTCTTTCTCCTTTTATTCCAACAAATTAGAAAAAGTAGTTTCCAACCCCTTCAGTTCCACCGGATTTCCATGTCCTCACAGCAGGTTACATGGTCATTTGCTCTATAACTTTGACAGGAAAAATCCTCCCGGCGTCCCAGCGAGCCTAACAGGAAATGGGTGAGCAGTTATTGTGCTGTCCAATCGGCCTTGCCCGATTGATTCGATCCATCCTCTTCGGAGAGTGCAAAGCCTCCCAGAGGTCATTGCGCTGCTGCAAATTCAGCCAAAACTGTGCTGTATTGCCGAATACCTTGGCCAACATCAGAGCAGTATCAACCGTTACTGATCTCTTGCCGATACAGAGCTCGTTGACGGTCTTTCGGCTTACGCCCATTGCAGCAGCAAGCTGCCCCTGCGTAATTCCCAGAGGCACCATAAACTCCTCGGCAATCATTTCCCCGACACTGACCGGCTGATGTTTAGTGAGTATCATCAGTATCCCTCATCTGTATGTGTGATTATCCAGATAGACGTCATCCGCCTCTCCCCGTTCTGCATCCCAAATGAAAATAAGACGCCATTGGTTATTGACCCGTATAGAGCATTTCCCCAGTAATTTTCCAGACAACCTCTCAAAATGATTGCTGGGTGGGATCCTTAAGTCAGCATCACAAGTTGCATCGTCCAGCAGCTGCAACTTTCGAAACAACCGTGAACGAAGTGCTGAAGGAATTTTCTTGGAATGAGAATCCTCTATGAAAAAGTTCTTTAGCCATTTGTTACGAAAACTTTCTATCATAGTTACAGTGTAACACCCACAGTTACACTCGGCAAGTTCTGATTGCTTACGATTAAGCTCGGCAAGACAATCACATTGAGGACAGGAAATGAATCCGAGAAAGGCTTGCACTTTAGCACTAGGTGAATAATAATTCTCACTTCTTCTTTTTCTTCTTCGACTCCGCTGTTGCCTCGACCTATCAAATGCTATACTGATACACCGTTTTTAACATAATCAAACATTAATGATTTTTCCGATTTCCATTCGTCAGGAGTAAATGCCGATGCTTCAATCGGCGCAACGACCTGATAAATAGCATCGGTTAATATATCAATCCGTTCCCAATAGCTTTTATCCGAAAAACTGGAAGAAATAACCACCAGATCAATATCACTGTCCTTGCGAGCTGTCCCGCTGGCATGAGAACCGAACAGAATCAACTGTTCAACTCGGATATTGACGGATTCCAATACCTTTTTGAACCGCTTTACGGCAACTAAAACTGTGTCTTGACCCATTGCAGCACTTCCTTACTTTTCTTTATCATTTCTCCTGTGATCTCTCTGGTGTATGCAGCCTGTATTTTCGCTAACTTATCCGGGTCGCCAAGCTGACGCAATGTCACCCTTTCTTCTTTTTCTTCTTCGGCTCTGCCGCCGGAACCTCAGCCTTGAGATGCGGAAACAGAATCACGTCCCGGATGGACGGCGAATCCGTGAGCAGCATCACCAGGCGATCAATCCCGATGCCTTCCCCAGCTGCTGCTGGCATACCGTACTCCAGTGCCCGGACATAATCCGTGTCCAGCTCCGGATGGATTTCCTCATCATCGCCGCGCTCGGCAATCTGCTTGGTAAAGCGCTCGTGTTGATCAATGGGATCATTCAGCTCGGAAAAGGCATTGGCCAGCTCCCGACCAGTGATGAAGAGTTCAAAGCGATCTGTAATGCTCGGGTCTTCCTCGTTGCGGCGGGCCAAGGGCGAGACCTCGGCTGGATAGGCCGTAATAAAGGTGGGATCAATGAGTTTTTCTTCCACCAACTGCTCGAACAGCTCAGTCTTGGCCTTGCCCGGCCCGGCATCCGGCTGGAGCTTGATACCATGTTTCTTGGCCAGCCCCATGATAGTACTATCATTCTTGAGAAGTTCAGGTTCAATGCCGCCAACTTCCACCAGGGCCTCATCCATGGTGTAGCGCTTCCAGGGCGGTGCCAGATTCACCGGCATACCCTGATAAATAATCTCTGCAGACCCGCAAACCTGGGTTGCAATGGAAGAAATCATCTCTTCGGTCACCTCCATCAGATCTTCATAAGTGGCATAGGCCTGATAAAACTCCAGCATGGTGAATTCCGGGTTATGGCGGGTGGACAGGCCCTCGTTGCGAAAATTCCGGTTGATCTCAAAAACCCGTTCAAAGCCACCCACCACCAGGCGTTTGAGATAAAGCTCCGGTGCGACACGGAGGAACAGATCCATGTCCAGAGCATTATGATGGGTCTTAAAGGGCCTGGCTGTAGCACCACCAGGAACCGGCTGCATCATCGGGGTTTCCACCTCCATAAAGCCCCGGTCTGTAAGGAACTGACGAATCAACCGAATAATCTCCACCCGCTTGCGAAAGGTTTCCCGAACCTCTGGATTAACAATCAGATCCACATAACGCTGCCGATAACGGGTCTCTACATCAGTCAGGCCGTGAAACTTCTCGGGCAGGGGACGCTGGGACTTGGTGATCATGTACAGCCTGGATGCCTCAATGGAAGGTTCCCCGGTCTTGGTCTTGAACAGCTTGCCTTCTACTCCGACAATATCGCCCACATCCCATTTCTTAAAAAGCTGGAACTCCTCGCCCAGCATATCACGACGGGCATAGATCTGCATTTGTCCGGTTTCATCCTGGACATGAAAAAAGGCAGCCTTGCCGAATTTTCGCAAAGACATGATACGACCGGCCACCCGATAGACCGCATCATCCGGGGCATGGGTTTCCGGTTCCAGGCTCTCTGCCAGGGGCAGGATTTCCCTCACCGGCTGAGGATTTTTAAAATCATTGCTAAACAGATTCACCCCGGCATCAGCCAGGGTCTGGGCTTTTTCACGTCGTTGTTTGAGGAGTTGGTTCTGATTATCCATTTATTGCACTAATGAGTTATGGGTTGTTTCCGACGAGTCAGTAAGAGCCTTGTACCACACATTCATGCTCTCAATTTTTCCAGAAATATTTGTATTATTTTTTAACCGTCCGGCAAAGGTATACCCAGCCCGGGCAAAGGTAATGTTGATAGCCGGGGAGACAGCACGGGCAATGGTATAGGCCGTGTTCATTTTCTCTTCTTGCATGGCCTGTTCCATCTGCTGCAAAAGATGCAACGCAAGATTATACCCTGCCTGCTCAGGCAGGGTGGCAAAGTCTGTCATTTCCACATTGGCAACTTCTCTGTCCATCTCTGCCGAGGCCAGGGCAACCAGTTTTCCGTCTGTTTCTGCACCAAAATAGGCAACATGGGTTTCCATGGTCTCTAACAGATATTTTTCCTCATAAATGGGAAAGGGATAAGAGGCAAAGGTCTGTTCATAGATTGTTGCCATGGCCGGGATATCCTTCCGGGCACATCGTCGGAGGGTCAACCGCGCATCTGGAGGCAGCATTGCTGTGCTCCGCTTGTCCTCGGCAATATGCAGGATATTTTCCAGTTGCGCAGCATCATCTTCCTGGGCCCGGATCTTCCTGAGATAATAGCCCATGAACAGGGCACTTGTTTTCCCTTGAAAAAAACCGGGAATTTCAGCTTCTTTAACAAAACCTGCCTGTAGAAATGCAGCTCCTGCATCTTCCGGTACTTTGGCAAAAATCTTGGAATACCCCTTATGCTCTGCCAGCTCAAGCAATTGCTGCGGAAAGTCTGCCGGAGAGTGATCAGCAAGCCGCATAAGATAAATACGATCATTATACGATCCGTGCTGAATCGTACTGCCCTGATATTCTTCAATCCTGTCCTTCACCATTCTCCCGCTTCTCCATTCGCTCATTATCCTGCGGCACCAAAGAAAGTGTATCACTATAATCAGCCAGTAACCTGTCTATGCCTACGGGCTGATACTCTGTTGCCTCATCCAGGGAAAGCTGGAGAGTACAATCATTACATTTACGATCACAGAAAACCGGTTCATAGGAGTCTGGTTCCTTATAGGTGGTGATCACTCCCTCATAATTGCGTAGTATCACTTTGTTGGTGGACCAGGAAATAAGGTAGTGGGGCATGATCGGAATCTTGCCGCCGCCTCCGGGCGCATCAATAACATAGGTGGGGACACTGAAACCGCTGGTATGGCCGATCAGGTTTTCTATGATTTCAATCCCTTTGCCCACCGGGGTACGAAAATGGCTCAGGCCCTCAGAAAGATCACATTGGTAGAGATAATAGGGCCGAACCCGGTTAGCCACCAGTTTATGGAACAGGGTTCGCATGATTCTGGAACAGTCATTGACCCCGGACAGAAGTACAGACTGATTCCCCAGCGGAATGCCTGCGTCAGCCAGTTTGGCCAAGGCTCTGCGGGCGCATTCAGTTAATTCTCTGGGATGATTAAAATGGGTATTGATCCACAGGGGATGATGTTTTTTTAATATGTTGACTAAGTCATCTGTGATCCGATAGGGCAAGACCACCGGGGTTCTCGTACCGATCCGAACCACTTCAACATGCTCTATTTTGCCCAGTTCCGTGAGGATATAATCCAGGTATTCATCCGGCAGCAGGAAGGGATCACCACCGCTGAGAAGAACGTCACGAATGACCGGGGTGTTTCGAATATATTCCAGGCCCTGCTTAATAACCTTTTTTGATGGAATATTATCCACATCACCAACCTTTCTTTTCCTGGTGCAATGACGGCAGTACATGGCACAGACATTGCTGACCAGAAAGAGCACCCGATCCGGGTAGCGATGAGTGATACCCGGCACCGGACTGTCCTGGTCCTCGTGCAGGGGATCCGCCATATCCTCATTCGACATCTCCAGTTCCTGAATGGACGGAACCGACTGCATGAACACAGGATCGTTTTCGAAATTCTCCGTATTAATCAGGGAAAGATAATAGGGCGTGATGGAGAGAGGAAATTTTTTAATAGTTTGTTGAATCTGTTTTCTCTTTTCTTCTCCAAGATCAAGGTTCAGGAAATCCTCCAGTTGCTGCAAGGAACGGATACGATGTTTCACCTGCCATCTCCAGTCGTTCCAGATGGTTTTGGAGACATCAGCGTCTATTCGTTCGCCGATTTCCTGTTGATTTTCTGTATAAATCATTGTCTCCTTCATTGTATTCCTTATAGTTGAATAACGGATACGCGAACAGCTGCCAGACATTTTTTCGGCTTTCTCTCAGGCCTGCTGTTCGCCGCTTCAATGCTTTCTGCGATTATGAGAGATATTTTGCCCGCAGATTTGCTGACACCTCTCTGGTCAGCTGCAACACTTTTTCCGCATGCTCCAAACGCAACGAACCAGTCCCGCAACTCGGTGTGATCAACGTCTGTCGGAGCAAATCAGCCCGGTCCCGGCCCGGTCGAACAAGCTTTTCCATCTGATGCTCCCAGAGCAGGGTCAGGGATTCTGCGCTTTCTTTTTCAATATCATAGGGTTTACCAGTAGGAACACCGCCCCAGGCCAAAATGGCCCCCCGATCCAGATATGCATGCACCTGGTCGTTCAGGGCTGCCAGCTTATCAAAAAAGCTGTAGGCATCAAAACTGAGAATATCAATGTTTGCGCCCAACAGGATTTCCCATTCTGTGTTAGCGCATACATGGATTGCCATGAGTCCGCCAGCCTGATGAACCGCATCAGCCACCTCATTGATCATCTCCTGGATTTCCGCATTGGTTACCGAAATAAAGGCGGAAGAACCCAAGCCAGCCAAGGCTGGTTCATCAATGAACGTAATCACTGGCTTGCTATGACAACAGGACAGAAAACGGGTCTGCCAGGCTGCTTTCATGGCAATACCTTTGACCACCATTTCCCGGATAGTGTCGTCGTAATATCCGGCCCGGCCCTGGATATCCTTAATCCCGGTTAACATAGTAAAAGGACCAGTAACCTGCCCTTTAAGGGCGACGAGCTTGTCATCACACTGTCCGGTCTGCAATGCCTCGCCAAAGCAGTACAGGCCCTCGGCCCGTTCCCGGCTGACCCGAAATCTGGCCCCTGCTGGTGCTTCCGGGTTTTCCAGCACAGCCATATAGTCCTCGTAAAAGGTCAGCATCTGCTCTTCAAAATCAGGTCCAGTGATGTCATAAAGAATGCGACCTTCCGGATCGCTGATATTTTCTTCCCGAATACAGGGAATCCCCTCAGCAAACTGGGGCATCATCCCCTCCAGAGGATCGCCGGGCAGCTGGGGCCAGAGGGGAACTTCCGGGGTGGCAGTGAAAATACGCTCCAGAGCCTCCTTGTGGTCGCTCAGAGGCAGGGAACCGATGAGGACAGGGAGACCATTTGCGGTAAATGTATTCTTATTTGCAATCATATTTTAGCCTTTTAGTGTTATATAGTATCATAAATGGTTGTCAGAACGAGTACCCTTGATAATCATGGATTAAATTCACAGATCCCGTAAGGGCGTTCCATGGCTCAGCATAATTAATCAACCTCTTGGACGGTTGCCAGTCTTTTCTTTCTTTTTCTTCCTTTGAAGACAGGTCTGGACCAATCCCACGATCAGCAAGGTCAGATGCACCCCAAAGAGAAAGCCGGTAACGGTCGTCCTGGTCAAAATCTGCGCTTTCACGGCAGGCCAGTTATTCACCCGCACAGTAACATCTTTTGCAAGAACAGGATAGGGGACCAAATCCCCATCCGCAGCAAAAAAGGTTTTTCCGTGCAGATGATCCAGCAGGGTTTTCTCTCCGATAGAGACCTTAAAGCTGTTCTTGGTTTTTTCAAGGGGTAATGGTGAATCCTTATGGGTCCAATAGATATTATGGTTCCCGTAATACACCTGCATGAGATCAGCGTAAAGATTGTTTCCAAGGATGAAAACGCCGATCATGCCGATAAGCAGCAATAATGGGTTGATGATTCTTGTGTACATCTTTTTTTTCTGGAATTATAAATTATCCTTGTTGCCTGTGGAGCTTTCTCACTTCTCTTTCGGTTGAGATATTTCCCGGATCATTTCCGGTGTAATTTCTTTCAAACCGCTCAGGCCCTCAAGAATTTCTTCTATTTTTTCTATATTTCCTTTCATGATTTCAGTAATATCATAACCGAACTCCTCCTGCACAGATTTTGACTCTGACAGAACAATCATATTGCTCATCACCCCCCGCAACAGATAGTTGGTTGTTCTCACAGCGGCATTATAGGCTACGGCTTTTTCTCGCTCTTTTCTGCGTTTTATGTTGTTGATATAATCAATCACCAGACCGGTTACAATCAGAACAGCAACGGAAAGGCATTGATCCAGCATAGTACTGTGCAAGGTATAGATAAATTCGATCAAGTCGCAACCCAAAAAGACCTCGCTTAGAAGTATCACACTGGATAAGGCAAAAAACAGCAGCGTAAATCTGAATTTCACTGCAAAATTGGGAAGCCGCTCTCCAGGTCTCTGCGGGGGAAATGCATAACATTCTTTATCCATTATTTGTCAAACTCCCACCCCAACTTGCTTTTCGTCATCAATCATATCATTCCTCTGTAATTTATAGTTCCTGTTTTAGTAAGTTATCTTTCTGCTATACAACACTGTTTTGAGATAATCCTCTGTAACAATAAACTCTGGTTCCGTCTTATTCATCTCCCGCATAAGGGGAATAACCTTGGTTCGGATGCCCATGCCCCGGTAATCCACATATTTATAATCCCGTAGCACTTCCATGATAATGGTGTTTCTCGGTGATCGTTGCCCGGCAATCATTTTGTCCACAGACATGGAATTGGGCAAGGCACCCGGACTGATCACCTCCAGCCGGTCTGCGTACAGTCCTATTTCAATGTCCACAAAGCGGGTCCAATCCCGATGCGCCAAGGCATTGACAATAACCTCCCGCACAGCTTCAAAGGGATATTTTCTGTAGGTCTCCCGACGCATGTGCTCTGTTATCTCGCTGCCCTCTTCGGTAATAAACGGGGTGATCAACGGCATCACCCGGTCAAGCAGGCCCGGATCAGCAAGCTCAGATAAGCCGTCCCGGTTGATCCGACGTCCCACCAGCGGGCCGTCCAGGATCTCATCCAGCAGGGCCTTGTATTCCTTGTCCTCTCCTGAAAAGGTAAAAACCCGGATACCGGCCTGTTTTAAATATCTCCGGGGATGGTATCCGAATAAAACCAAGCCAGCAACCGTGCAGCAGATGACCTCCCCGGCTTGGGTGAGAAATCCCAGGCGGGTGAGGCGGGTCTCCCACTCTTCCTGGCTTGCGGGTATCTCTGGGTCATTAATAATGTCGCGGAGATAATTTTCCAACCGCACCAGATCAAGGCAGGAGATATCTGTGCGCGGAACTGGCATATCATCACGTTTAAACTCAACTCCCGAGTTCTCTCCGTTGAGGATAATTTCCTGCAATTCTTTTTTTAACATGGCTCAAGGAACATCATGCGTATTATAGAGGTTGTTCGTTATGCGTCACAAGGGGATCATTCCTCGTACCTTGTGACCGGATACAATCCCCAATCCCCTTGGGGATCATCGTTCGTCACTTGGGGATAACTCCTCGTCACCTGTGACGGAACATAATCCCCCTGGGGATTGCCTTGCGTCACAGGGGGATCATCCTTCGTACCTTGTGACCAGGCATGATCCCCTTGGGGATGGTCTTACGCCACAGGGGGATGATGAGGCGAATCTGAGGGGACTATTTGCGGAACTTCCGCATCTTCTTGACCAACTCGTCATCCTTGCCCAGCAGACCGGAGATCAGGTCGGCAAAGTCGGAGGCGTCGTCATAGGCATCATCCAGCGTGCGGTTGGCCTCAGCTGTGGCCTCTTTGGCCCTGGCAGCTGCTTCCTGCTGCTCAATTTCCGCAGTGTCGGCAGTCGTTTTCTTGACTTTAAGTTCGTCCACCCGGTTGGTGGGGTCAAAGTCTTTGTCGGTCAACACCTCCTGATTTTCTTCAACAAGAGTGATGAGATGGTCACCCTCCTGAGTGTTGTTCGCCGACAACGACAGTTGTAAACAGTTCTTTTAATGTCCATCTATGATCAGTCAGTCCCGCTGCCATTGCGGGCGTCCGTTGTATCCATTTGC
>NZ_JALAAI010000133.1:0-9610 GCF_052785085.1 Candidatus Electrothrix sp. | reverse complement strand
TGTCGCGTCTGCCGGAATTCGCTCCGGTGCTTCAGGATTTTTCCCGGCTGGACGACCGGGATATTCGGGGCGGAGTTTCGGCCCGGACTGTGCTACTGACACTGAAACATGTTTTTCGTGACGATTTACTGGAGCGGCTGCCGGAAATACTGGCCCAGGCTCAGGAGATGCTGAAAAATGAAAACGGACGGGAAATTATATTCACCCTGCTCTATTATCTCACTGAGGGCACGGGGAAACTGGACGAAGAAACACTTGGAGCAGTTCTGGAAGATTCTGTTCACGGAGGTGGTATTATGCAGTCTTTTTTAAAGAAATATTATGATCAGGGGCTTGAAAAGGGTGTGCAGCAAGGGATTCAAAAGGGCGTACAGCAGGGAATGCAACAGGGTGAGCAGCGGGTTCTTTCACGCCTGCTGAGAAAACGCTTCGGAGACCTGCCTGAGTGGACGGAGCAGATGCTGAAAGAGGCGTCAGGCAGGATGCTTGAGGTCTGGTCCGAGCGTATTTTCACCGCTACCACCCTTGAGGATGTCTTTGCCGAATAAAGCCTGTTCTGCCCTATGAAGAGGGTATTGAGATGTAGGGGCAGACCCGTGTGTCTGTCCTTGTACGCGCCACCCCGGCTGAAAAAACCGACCGCTTTTTTCTACACCCTTGCCGGGACATAAGCAGCCGACAGCCTCTTTTTCTTTCTTATAGATACCACAACGCTAACCTTGTCTTGCCCTTGCTTTTTTCATGCGGTATATAGGGGAAACAGACAAACAGGTTCGCGCCCCTGTGTCGGTACGGAGTATCCCGATCAGAGATAATCGGGCAGACACGCAGCTCTGCCCTACGCCAAATGACAAAAGACTATGCCAACAACATATCAACCCAACAGATCTGACAACGTGGATTATCTTGAAGCCACCTTTCGTAAAATTTTCCCCCAGGACAGCGAATATCGGGATAAAGCCACAGCCCGGCTTGAGCAGCTGACCATGCCCCATTGGGCCTTGGGAGATCTTATGGATCTGGCCGTGGATCTGGCCGGGATGACCCGTTCCATGCATCCCCCGGTGCAGCGGAAGAGGGTGGTGGTTATGGTGGGTGATCACGGGGTCACTGCAGAAGGGGTGTCTAAATATCCGGCTGAGGTCACGGCACAGATGGTCTCTAATTTTGTCAATGGCGGGGCTGGCATTAACGCCTTGGCCCGGCAGGCCGGAGCAGAGGTTGCTGTGGTGGATATGGGATGCTCTGAGGATCTCTCTGATCTGGTGAAACAAGGCAAGATTATCTCCAAAAAGATAGCTGCCGGCACCGAGAACATGGTCTACGGACCAGCCATGACCCGTACCCAGGCGGTCATGGCCGTGGAAGCTGGTATTGAGGTGGCTGAACAAATGGCCTCAGAGGTGGACATCTTTGCCACCGGCGATATGGGCATAGGCAATACCACTGCCAGTACCGCTGTTATTGCAGCTATGACGGACAAGACTCTGGATCAGCTGACCGGGAGGGGAACCGGCCTGGATGATGAGCAGCTGGAGCATAAGAAACGAATTCTGGCCAAGATCCTGCAAATGAATAAACCTGACAGCAACGACGGCCTGGACGTGCTGGCCAGGGTGGGGGGCTATGAGATTGGCGGGATTGCCGGGCTGATCATCGGGGCTGCGGCCCAGCAAAAGCCGGTGCTGGTAGACGGTTTTATCTCTACTGCCGGGGCCTTGATCGCCTGCAAGTTGGAGCCTTTTGTCAGGGATTATATCATCTGTGCCCATCGCTCTGTAGAGCAGGGCCATGCCGTGATGCAGGAGCAGATCAGGTGCAAGCCCCTGTTGGATCTCAATCTGCGTCTTGGGGAGGGTACCGGAGCTGCCCTGGCCATGAACGTGGTTGAGGCGGCTGTGGCTGTGCTTACCGAAGTGTCCACCTTTGCCGATGCCGGGGTCACGGGAACCCCAACAGAATGAAGTTCCTCAACAGACGCAGCTCCGGCAACAGGCGCAGAAAAAAGACATCGCGGTTTCAAAGACAAGTTTCTGAGAAACAAGAAAAAGCTCCGCAAAGGAAGAGCGAATCCAGATCCAGTCAGCCGCTGAACAGAAGCATCATTACCGCAATTGGCTCCTTTGTTGCGGCTCTGCGTTTTCTCTCTATTATTCCTGTTTCCGACAGCTTCGGAACGAACGAGGAAGAACTGGCCCGATCAGTGCCTTTTTTCCCCTTGGTTGGCCTGTTCTTTAGCTGTATAGCCTTGCCCCTGGCCTGGGGCTTGTACATGGTTTTGCCGTCTGCGGTGGCAGCAGTACTGATGGTTTTTCTCCTGCTTGGTTTTTCCGGTGGATTGCATTTGGACGGATTAGCTGACACGGCAGATGGTTTTTTCAGTGCCCGGCCTCGGGAACGGATGCTGGAAATCATGCGGGATTCAGCCACCGGTGCTATGGGGGTGATGGCCCTGCTTCTTCTGCTCTCTCTCAAGATTGCCTGTCTGGCTGCTCTTCCAGCTCTAGGAGACAAGCTCTTTCTTGCAGTTTTCTTCATGCCCATTGCAGGGCGTATCGCCATTCTCCTGCTCATGGCCTTATTGCCCTATGCTCGCCCCGAAGGCGGGTTGGGAACCCTGTTTAAAGATTCCTTTGCCACCAATCAGGCCCGGCTCAGGGCCTTGGCTGTTATGCTGGTTTTCAGTGGTATCTCCTGGGCCGCCGCAGGGCCACAGGGGATTCTTGCTGTCTGTGCGGTTCTGCTCATCACTGCTCTGTTCGCTCTCTTTTGTCGGCAAAAGATCGGCGGAGTGACCGGAGATACCTTGGGCGCAGCCTGCGAGTTAGCTGAAGCCACCATTGCCCTGGTTTTTGTCCTTCAGTTGGGCAGCGGAGTATGAGCGGGCACGGCGGTAATATCAGAGAACTGACTGCTCGCCTGGGATGCCTGCCGGAAGAAATTTTGGATTTCAGTGCCAACATCAATCCCCTTGGGCCGCCTGAGCATCTCTGGAATCTGCTGGCTGGCTGTTTAGGCGATATTTTGCAGTATCCTGACCCGGATTCGACGGAACTGGTGCAGGCCATTGCAGAGCAGTATCAGCTTCCGGCAGAGCAGATTGTTCCGGGGAATGGCACTTCAGACCTGCTCTACGCAACCCTTCGTGCTGTAGGGGCGAACCCCTGTGTTCGTCCTTGTCCATCGGGCAGACACAGGGACCTGCCCCTACATGAATCCCTGGCAGAAAAAAAAATACAACGGGCCGTGATTCCGGTTCCAGCCTATATTGATTATCGTCATGCCTGCGAACGAGCCGGTCTTGAGGCTCTGCCTTTTCTTCTACCGGCAGAGGATGATTTTCAGCCGAACCTGGACCATATTTCTCCGCTGCTTCAGCCCGGTGATTTGCTGATTCTCGGTCAACCCAATAATCCGACGGGCAGGATGATCGACCGGACGGCCCTGCTGGCCCTGGCTGATCAGCACCCGGATGTCTTTTTTCTGCTGGATGAGGCCTTTGCCGGTTTTGTTGCAGGATATAGTTCGTTGGCAGGCTCTCGGGAAAACATCATCACCCTCTGCTCTTTAACTAAACTCTTTGCCGTGCCTGGTTTGCGACTGGGATTTCTGGCCGCTTCTGAAGAGTTGTGCAATGCGATACAAGAACAGCTTGCTCCGTGGTCGGTGAATGCCCTGGCCCAGGCTGCTGGCAAGGCCATGATCGGCGATACAGACTATATCCGCAAAACGCAGGAACTGATCCGGAAAAATCGTGAAACCCTCAGTAAAGATCTGGCCGGAATCCCTTTACTCCGGGTTATTCCGGGAACCGCAGATTTCCTTCTGGTTCAGTTGAAGGGCAGGCTAACAGCTGCTGAACTGGAAGATAGGCTTCTTCAAGAGGCCCGAATCGCCATTCGGCTCTGTGCCAATTATGAAGGGCTGGAAGAACAGTATTTCCGGGTGGCGGTGCGCTCGGAAGAGGAAAATAATCGCTTTGTTGCCGCATTACAGGAAATCCTGCTGCCCAGGCAGAAAAGAGGAAGTTTTTCCGTAGGGTACGGCTCCCGCATCAAAAAGACACCCTCCCTGATGCTCCTCGGCACAGGCTCGGATGTAGGTAAAAGCGTGCTGGTGGCCGGACTCTGCCGGATCCTCTTGCAGGACGGCGTGCGAGTGACCCCGTTCAAGGCCCAGAATATGTCCCTGAATTCCTATGTAACCAGAGACGGCGGTGAGATGGGTCGGGCCCAGGTGGTCCAGGCCCAGGCCTGCCGTCTTGACCCGGATGTGCGTATGAATCCGGTGCTGCTCAAGCCCTCCTCAGATGTGGGCAGCCAGATCATCGTTCTCGGAAAACCTGTAGGCAATATGCGGGTGACAGACTATGTCCGCTATAAGGAACAGGCCTGGCAGGAGGTCTGTCAAACCTATGATGCACTGGCAGCGGATTTTGACTGCATCATCCTGGAAGGGGCGGGCAGTCCGGGCGAGGTGAACCTGAAATCCCATGATATTGTGAACATGCGCATGGCCCGGTACAGCCAGTCTCCGGCCCTGCTGGTGGGGGATATTGATAGGGGCGGGGTTTATGCCTCTTTTATCGGTCATATGGCGGTGATGGCTCCTTGGGAACGGCAGTTGCTGGCTGGCTTTCTGGTCAATCGTTTTCGGGGCGATGTTTCCTTACTGGCCGATGCCCATGCCTTTGTTGAGCAGCGCACAGGTAAGCCGGTGCTGGGGGTGGTGCCTTGGCTTACTAACCTTGGCCTGCCCCAGGAGGATTCAGTGAGCTTTAAGGCGGGTCTTTACGATAGCCCGAAACCTGCTGCTGGCGAACATGTGGAAATTGTCCTGATTGATCTGCCTCATATCTCCAACTTCACTGATCTGGAACCCTTGTTGGAAGAAAAGGATGTCTGGCTGCGCACAGTCCGGCAGGTGGATGAGCTGGGCGAACCGGATTGTTTGATCCTGCCCGGATCCAAGAACGTGGTTGGTGATTTGGTCTGGCTGGCCCAAACCGGTCTGGACAAGGCCATTATCCAAAGGGCTGAACAGGGCTGCCTGGTCATCGGGATCTGCGGTGGCTTCCAGATCCTCGGGAAAACTGTAGCTGATCCCCACGGCATTGAAGGTGAGCCGGGCGCCCTGCTGCATGGGCTGGGCCTGCTGGAGCTGACCACGGAGCTGGCAGCTCATAAAACCCTTACCCGTCGTGAAGGCCAACATCTCCCCTCCGGTCAGCCGGTGCATGGTTATGAAATTCATCATGGGCAGACTGATAGCTCCGGGAGAGATGGAAGCGTGGCAAAACCTCTTCTGAGCTTTGCTGATGGGGCCTCCTGCGGCCTTGCCGACCCATCAGGCCGGGTCTGGGGCAGCTATCTGCATGGTATCTTTGATGCAGATCCCTTCCGCCGCTGGTTTATCAATGATCTGCGTGAACGAAAGGGATTGGCTCCCTTAAGTGGGCAGGGTACGCAGTATGACCTGGAACCTGCCCTGGATCGACTGGCTGGGGTGCTGCGGCAGGAATTGGATATGGATGCGGTCTATCGTTTGCTGGGGATCTGAGTGACGCAACCATGCCCTAACGGGGCTTCGGGGCTTTTTCATCAGCTCAGGGTTTAACACTATCATGACACCATCAGTTGGTCAGAATCTTAATTATTAATCTGTTACTGATATCCAACAGATCATTCTTTTATGCGCTCATTCTGTCTTTTTCTTCTCCTGGCCATTTTTCTTTTTGGATTAGCTGTGGGAGGCTGGTTCGCTGCGTATGTCTTCACACCTTCTCCCGGCCTGGAAGATCGCATTATCAATATTCCCAAAGGTGCTGGTGTTCGCCAGATACAGACCCTTCTTGCTCAGGAAGAGATCATCATTGCCGACGATATTCGTTTTCTGATCCTGGCCCGGCTCTTTCATGTGATTAAGCATCCCCCACGCCTGCGGGCTGGCGAGTTCAAGGTGCCGCAGGGCTTGACCCCCTTGGAGGTTATCCAATTTCTGGATACAGCCCGGCCTGTGCATCATAGAGTAACCATCCCGGAAGGAAAAACGATGACCGAAATTGCTGCCATTTTTGCCGAAGATGGTTGGGCAGATCCGGCAACTTTTCTCCGGCTTTGTCAGGATGCAGCCCTCTTGAAAGAGCTGGGGATAGCAGCTTCTTCTTTGGAGGGATACCTCTTTCCGGAAACCTATACCCTGGTTCGCGGAGAGGTTGATGAACAAAAGCTGATTAAGATAATGGTTGAGCGTTTTTTTACTGTCTGGAAAGATTTGACAGAATCGGGAGCAGCGGAACAAACAGAGGAGGTGAAGCAGTATGATCAACATCAGCTGCTTACCTTAGCCTCTATTGTAGAAAAGGAAACCGGCTCTGCAGGGGAGCGTGATGTGATCGCCGGGGTATTCTATAATCGCCTCAAAAAAGGCATGCGGCTCCAGTCTGACCCCACGACGATTTACGGAATCAAAGACTTTAACGGCAATCTGACCAAGGCTGATCTCGAACAGTGGAGTCCTTATAATACCTATACTATTCCCGGTCTGCCTGCCGGTCCTATTTGTAATCCCGGTGCAGCAGCGATTAAGGCAGTGCTGTCGCCAGCCAAGGTTCCCTATTTTTACTTTGTCTCCCGCAATGATGGTAGCCATAAATTTTCCAAGACGCTGAAGGAGCATAACCGGGCGGTGTATAAGTTTCAGAAGTTGGGGAAGAATAGATAAAAGTTTTTTTGTCACTTTCTACTGTCCAGATGCGCCCTAAGCCCCTCCAGCAACACAAACCTCCCCAGCGGGACAACTTCGCAGGGAATACAGCCGAGAAAAAGCGGATTATCGCAAAGCCCGCCAGAGAGATAAAGCCTGTTCGGAGAACCGGCAAAGCGAAAGGCATTGCGGGCAATACCCCAGACAAATTTTGCCACCGCCTCGGTTTCAGAACTGCCCGTGACCACGGCGTCAAAGATATGACTCATACCGAGAACGCCACAGGTGACGGAAAACCCGGTTGCCGGCACAGCTACCTGACTGTAATCAATTTTGTAATAGGATTCCAGCAGTTCAATGGTAAAACCCATTGAGGCCCCGCATTCCGCATTCCAGCCCATATCCGCCACTTCTCCTTTTTGATAACGGATACATTTAATATCCCGGCTGCCGCAGTCGAGCAGCACGGCATTTGATTCAGGAATCAGGCAATTACCACCCTTGGCCAGGGCAATCAACTCATTGATAGATTCTTTGCCACGTCGTTTGGCATTATGACCTGTGGCAAGGTCAGCCTTGAAGGTGGGGGCAAGCTCACGGGTAGGGACAACCCTTGGGTTGCTGTTTTCTTGATCTGTTGTAAAAAGCTTGGTGTAGGAGGTCCCGAAATCAGCCAGCAGCATGCTTACCTCCTGCTTCCTTGTTTTGAGAATTCGAGAAATGCCTCAATTTTTGCCCGGACACTGGAACTGGTATTGACATCGCAGTCCACGTACAGTCCTTTGGAGTGACGTTCCGCCAAGTGCTTGGCCAGGGCTGTCTTGGCGCAAAAGGACTGGGCAAAGAACACTGTGGGTACAGTGGGATTATAGTAGGATTCCAATTCAATATCAGCAGGGGTTTTGTTTTCTATGCAGCGGCTCCATCCATAGACATGGGTGCTGTCTGGAAACAGGGATAAAAGCGAGAAATCACGAGGTGGTACACCCCAAAAACCTGCTGTGGGGACTGAACACGGATAATCAGGAGAAGGAGCACTTGACTGAATTCCCTTGGTAATTGCCTGGAGTTTTTCCATCAGAGGCAGGTTGCTGCGGCAGATAGGAGTACCAAAGCCTTTGCTGTCCAGATTACGGGTAGTGATGACCGGAATCGTCAGAAAATCCTGGAGAACCTTGGCCACATGGAGGGCACAGTCACATTTTCCTGGGCCGATATCAATATAAATGCTGTCTAGTTCCATGTTCATGGCATTCAGTGTCACAGTGCGGAGAATGGCACAATACACCTGGGGGAGATGGGTCTCCCTGTTCATGGGCAGCGAAAGGTGAGGCTCGTCAAGATCAACAATCCTGGTCTGTTCCTTATTGAGTTGTTGGATGATCTCCAGAGGCGGAACGCCGACAATACCGATTGTCTTTTTCATCAGGTATCCTCCCGAAGCAACAAAATAAATCCTAATACACCTACAGCAATATGGATAGAAAGTGCCGCTGCAAGGGGAGGGATGTATCCGGCCTTGGCAAGGGATTGCAAGGTTCCCCAGCAGCCCCAGCAGACAAAGGCCAGTCCGCAACTGACAGGTATAGCCAGTGAAAGGTCGCGTCCCCATTTTCGGTAAACCATCAGCAACATGGGTAGACCCAGCATGAGCAAGGGCAGGCCCAGAAAAACATAGGAAATCCGACCGTAAAAATTTGCCCAGGCCTGGGTGCGTTCCTCGGGCGCTTCCTGATGCAGGGCATCACGGTACAATTCTGCCAGGGAAAGCTCATTGCTGCGATATTGTGGGATGAAGAAATCTGCTGGGGTTTCTGTAAAGTTAAAACTCCGTTCTCGGAATATTTCTGTTTTAAAGATTTTTTGCCCCTTGGCATACTGCACCTGTCCGTTTTGCAGGGTCCAAGTACCGTCTTGCCAGAAGGCATGTTCAGAAGAGACCAAGGCAGTGAGCTTATAGCGGCTGTTCCAGGAAGAATAAGAGAAAAAGGGAAAGACATTCTGGTTTGGGTCAGGGCGAGCAAAGGAGTAGAAATTATTGTTGTCCTGATAATAATAACGGCCATTCCGGTAAATCCCCAGAGAGACCCGGCCTTTGACCTCTTTATTCCAGATTATGTTGGTCCGGGACACGGTCTTGGGCAAGACAAATTGTGATAAGGCAAGGAGCAAGAGGGTTGCGATCATGCCGCCGGCAATAATTGGAGCTGCTATCTTTTTGAGGGGAATACCGCAGGACTTGAGCGCAATCAATTCGTTGGAATTGTTGAGCACCCCAAAGGTTACCACCCCGGCCAAGAGAATACAGACCGGCCCCATCTGTTCCACAATAAAAGGGATGGAGAGCAGGAAGAATTTACCCACCAGGGCCATGGACTTACCCTTTTCCATGAAATTGTCAATTTTTTCAAAAAAATCAATAAGCAAATAGATAGCAATGAAGCTCAAAACCAGCATCATGATATTTTTGAAGAACTGAAGCAGGATATAACGTTTGAGAAGATTCACAATGTTGCAGGTTTGGGAAAATATGGAGACAGGGATTAATTCCACGGAACAGGCTGGGAAGGAAAAAGCGATTTCCTCCTGTTTGCCTGTCCTGTTTTTTTATGTTTTATTGCGCTGCATCAGAAGATTTTTATTGCTCCCTGTCAAAGAAGCATTTTCTATGATAACGCTAGTACAGTAAGTACCCGTTGGAGGATGTTCAGTCAAGCATTACCGGTACACAAGGGGTAACTTTTGCTGGTTTTGGTGTGCTTATACCGTACCTTTTCTGGCTCATCGCAGATTAGTGGGGAACGCCATGTTCCGCAAATACTCTGAGCCTGAAATTTTCAAAATTTCTATATCCAAACGCAGTCCGAATAATGTTTCTTATGCTGTTATTGAGTCCTTCAACAAA
>NZ_JALAAI010000132.1:0-9811 GCF_052785085.1 Candidatus Electrothrix sp. | reverse complement strand
CGTATTTCAACGAGGTCGCCCCCTTCACGGGGGCGTGGATTGAAACATTGCTTTCCTCCTGGTTTAACCCGGCCATGTGAGTCGCCCCCTTCACGGGGGCGTGGATTGAAACTGATTTTTCCGTGATGCGGAAATTTGAAGAAATTAGTCGCCCCCTTCACGGGGGCGTGGATTGAAACTCAAGATCCGGCATAAACGCCCGTAGTCCCCAGGTCGCCCCCTTCACGGGGGCGTGGATTGAAACAGAGCCTCCAAAGGATAAGGCAAAGCCCATCCCGGTCGCCCCCTTCACGGGGGCGTGGATTGAAACACATTCAAAATCACGGCCCTGGTCAATCTTTTGAGTCGCCCCCTTCACGGGGGCGTGGATTGAAACTTGAGGCTTACTTGAGTGTAAAGTATACCCTCGTCGCCCCCTTCACGGGGGCGTGGATTGAAACCCCGACCGGCTCACGATACTCGGCAATTTTGCCGTCGCCCCCTTCACGGGGGCGTGGATTGAAACAGGAGGATTTTGCCTGAGATCATCACTCAGACAGGTCGCCCCCTTCACGGGGGCGTGGATTGAAACATGATCCGTCAGACGGTCAACTGCCACGCCAGCGGTCGCCCCCTTCACGGGGGCGTGGATTGAAACTTCTTTTCGGCCTCTGCTTCTGCCTTTGCAGCAGCGTCGCCCCCTTCACGGGGGCGTGGATTGAAACATTTTTCGGGCACTCGTTAAAGGCAGCAAGCACGTCGCCCCCTTCACGGGGGCGTGGATTGAAACAGCTACCTCGCCATTCAGCTCCTTGGCCTTATCTTTGTCGCCCCCCACACGGGGGCGTGGATTGAAACTTCCAGTTTCAGTGGTCCAACAGCCCCGCCTTTGTCGCCCCCCACACGGGGGCGTGGATTGAAACGTGTAGCCCTCCTTTTTTTGGAGAGCTATGAGTTGTTGCCCCCATGCGGGGGCGTGAATTAAAACGTAAGGAGACTTGAACTATGAAAACATTACAGTTCCACAACAACGACGCAATGCCGATGCTGGGCCTGGGAACCTGGAAATCCCAGCCAGGTGCAGTAGGTGCAGCTGTGCAAGATGCCTTGCGTACAGGATATCGTCATATTGACTGTGCCCCTATTTACGGCAATGAACCCGAAGTCGGCAAGGCCCTCGCCGAGTCCTTGCGTAAGGGGGTGGTGACACGAGAACAGCTCTGGGTGACCTCCAAACTGTGGAACGACAGCCATGCACCTGAAGATGTTGAAGCAGCTCTCAAGCAAACGCTTGCAGACCTACAGCTTGATGCGCTTGATCTCTACCTTGTACATTGGCCCGTAGCCTTGAAAAAAGGCAGGATCTTTCCAGAATCAGCAGAAGATTTTGTTGCGCTCGACGAACTACCCCTTGCAGCCACCTGGGAGGCGATGGAGGCAGTGCTCGCCAAAGGACTGTGTCGGCATATCGGGGTGAGCAACTTCAGTATCCCCAAAGTGAAAGGTCTTCTTGATAGTGCGCAGCAGAAACCGGAAGTGAACCAGATCGAACTGCATCCCTATTTGCAGCAGCATAATCTCGTCAATTTCTGCAAGGAAAACGAGGTACACGTCACGGCTTACGCGCCTTTGGGGTCATCGGATCGTCCTGCAGCCATGAAAGCGAACAACGAACCCCTCCTGCTTGAAGAGCCTCTCGTACTTGAGATAGCGGAACGCCATCAAGCCACGCCCGCACAGGTGCTCATCAGTTGGGCGATGTGTCGTGGCATGGCAGTGATTCCCAAGTCGATCAACCCGAAACGGATCAGCGAAAATTTTGCAGCAGCTGAGTTAACCCTCTCGCAGCAGGAGATGGAAGAGCTGACTGGCCTGGATCGGCCCTTCCGCTACGTGAACGGTGCGTTTTGGGCAATGGAGGGCAGTCCCTATACCCTGGCCGGGCTTTGGGATGAATGATGAATGATGAATGAGCAAGTTGAGGGAGCAGGAAGAATATACATTTGACAACTTCCAGTTTATAGGGTTCAGTATAAAAGGAAGGGAGCTGACACGCATATCCCCCTTATCCGTATGATACCTTCCTCCAGTCTCAGCTTCCTTCATTTTACTATTCCTTATCTCAATCCAACAGACCGGGATAAGATACGCATGAACTAAAACCAGCATCATAGAGCTGAAAAGCAGCTGTGGGATCATCAGACAGGCCACCCACTCCCGACAAGATAAAGGCGGCCATGTTGTTTTCCTAATTTTATTTTTTTCCGGTTATAATGGTAATGGGGTTGAGCAAAACCCCAGGTTCCCCATAATTAGTATAGCGTACTTCTTCACGGGTGACAGCCACTGTGCAGGAATCTGTCTTCAGATCATTGGTTGCCATGAGCAAGGGGGCCTGCTCTGCTGTATCCTTTAAAACAGCACTGGCCACCATTCTGCCCTGCGCTGTCAACTGTTTGGCACAACGAGGAATTATCTCAGCCAGCAAGCCCTTACTGCCACCAATAAAAACCCGGTCCGGAGCAGGGAGATCTGTTAAGGCTTCAGGAGCTACCCCACAGACTAATTTAATATTATAGAGATTATACCGCACAATATTGGCCCGGATATTTTCCTGGCCTTCTTCTCTGTGCTCAATAATATAGATGGTCAGATCCGGACAGAGCCGGGCTGCTTCCACAGAAACAGAGCCTGAACCACCCCCCACATCCCAAAGCACGCCGGTACGGGGTAAACGCAAACGATGAAGGATCACGGCCCGGATTTCATCCTTGGTGATCAGGCCCCGTGAATGCTCAATTTCGTCTTCCTGAAGACCAAGGATAAACCCGGCCCCAGGAGCTTTTCCAGGTTGCTCGTCTTGTTCCTGCTGCTCAATCAGCATCATATTCAGCAAAGAAAATTCCTGGCTGGCAATATCAGCCAGGGTGCCTTTGCACAACCGCTCATCCTCCATGCCCAGATTTTCAGCAACCCGTATCTGAATGGCTTTGATCCGGGCTGTGTCTTTATGCTCTTCCAGGATAGTAAGTAATTCCCGGGCAATAATATTTGGGCTATTGCGGTGATCAGTAAAAAGCATCACCCTGGGCTTGCTCAGAATCCTGCTGGCAATATCCCCTGGGGAACGACCGTGCAGGCTGATCAGCGGCAGATCATCCCAGGGCAATTTAAAGCGGGTACAGGCCAGCTGCACAGCAGACAGGGCCGGTGTAATATGAACCCGTTCCGGACCAAAACGTTCCAGCAGGGTGCGACCAATCCCGAAGAACAGGGGATCACCAGAGGCCAGAACAGCAACATCCCCATAATTCAGCGCAACAGCCAGTTCAAAAACCATTTCCTCCACCGGAGCAACGGGAATCCGATGAATCTCCATTCCTTTGAGCAAAGCCTGGTGCCGGGATGAGACAACCACTGCACTGCATGATGCAATCTTGCGCAGTTGCTCTTTGGGCAGTTCTTCGCCGCTGATACCGAATATAAAAACTTCAGACATCCTTTCTCACTCCATCCTTTTTTATCCTGTGGTAGAAAATATGAGGGTCAGTATAGAAGAAAAGCTCTCTTTTGTCATTAAGTTCTCCTGACGACCTCTTGCTCTGTCCAAGCAAAGAGAACACGAAGAGATCTCCACCCCATAACAAAAGCTCATCCTTAATCATGGTCTCTCAAGTTTCCCTTGCCTTCCCCAGCTCTTTCCCTTTATAATCCAAGCTGTTCTTAACCATGCCGGAGGCGTTACCTGCCTGATCCGGCACTTTGAAACCCACAGAACAGGATCCCTTTTCATGAAACCTCTTGCACAGCTTTCCAGGCAACTCCCTGACCCTGCTGCTCTTCAGGAGCTGGCCGATGAACTGGAAAACAAATATACTGTTCAGGATGCCCCTGCACAGACCACCAACCTCTGTTTTTACGACAGCTTTGACTGGCGCCTCTATACTGCTCAACTCCTCTGCTTTACGCAGAACAACCGACTCTACCTGACAGATCTGACAGGCCGTGAAGTAACACCACCGATACCGATTACTGCTGAAAAAATAGACTTTCACTATAAGCTGCCTGCCTCGGCTCTCCGGAAAACCATTGCCCCGATCCTGGAAATGCGCACCCTGCTCCTGCAAAGTTGCTTTTTCCAGACCAACCAACGCCTGCGTATCCTGAACAAGGATGAAAAAACCGTTGTCATGGTGACCCTCTCTCAGATGCGTGGAGAACAGGGGGAAAATGACGAGCCTATCTGCTCTGTCCAACTGCACGAAGTACGTGGCTATGAAAAATGGTTTCAACGACTGACACAGGATCTGGATAGCCGTGGTCATGACCAGCCCTGTACCAAGGAACAGGACCTGAAAAACGCCTTGGCAATAACAGGACGGCGTCCCAAGGATTACAGCTCAAAAATGGCTGTTACCCTTCAACCGGAGATGGATAGCCTGACAGCAGCAAAGGCCATTTACACTGATTTGCTGGCCACCATGCAGAAAAATGAACAGGGTATTCTGAATGACCTGGACAGTGAGTTTCTTCATGATTTCCGGGTAGCCATCCGCCGAACCCGCTCTGGATTTGACATGATAAAAAAAGTCATGGCACCCACGGTCAGGTCCCGCTTTAAAAAAGAATTCCGTTTTCTGGGAAAAATTACCGGGCCAGTACGGGATCTTGATGTCTATCTGCTCATGGAAGAGGATTATAAGGCCCGTTTGCCCGACCATCTTCAGAAAGGACTCCGCTATTTTTTTGATGATCTGGCAGCACAGCGGGAAATGGAACAGAAAAAACTGGTTCAGGCCCTCCAGTCTTCCCGGTATAAAACCATTATAAAGGATTGGGAAAAATATCTTCAGAAGAAAAAAAAGGATGAGGCTGCTGCCAGCACCAAACCCATTGCTGAGCTGGCCAACAGCATCATCTGGAAACGCTTTAAGCGGGTTCTGCGCGATGGTCAGGCCGTTGATGCCAATTCCCCGGACAAAAGCCTCCATCGTCTGCGGATTCAGGGGAAAAAACTCCGCTATTCCCTGGAATTTTTCACGTCTCTTTATCCGCCCAAGGAGATGAAGCGGCTCATCAAACAGCTCAAAAAACTACAGAATAATCTCGGTCTTTTTAATGACCTCTCTGTACAGCAGGATATGCTGAATGCTCACCTTGGCAGCCTTAAGCCTGGTTCTGGCAAAGCCAAAAAAATGGGCGCTGCCATTGGTGGCTTGCTGACCAATCTTTACCATGAGCAGCAGCAGGTTCGCTGCGAATTTGAGGAGACTTTTCGCTCTTTCTCCGCTCAAGAGAACATCTCGTTGTACGAGGATCTCTTTGAAGGCGAGCTGTAGGGGGGGGGCTGCCTTCGCCCTTGCATAGTTGTTCAGGCCCAGGGACGGCTCCCTGCAACCTGTACTGAAAACAGAGAGTTTGTCTGTTGCCCATTCACCTTTCTTCACATTGTTTGAGGAGTTCTCATGGCAATTATTGCTGTTTATAATATCAAAGGCGGTGTTGGTAAAACCGCAACTTCGGTCAATCTTTCCTATATGTCGGCGGCAAGGGGCAATAACACCTTGCTCTGCGACTTGGATCCCCAGGGATCATCCAGTTATTATTTCCGGGTCAAATCGAAAAAAAAATTCACAGCTGAACTTTTTCTTGAAGGAGGTAATAGCCTGGAACAGAGTATCCGGGGCACAGATTATGAACATCTGGATATCCTGCCCGCAGATTTTTCCTTTCGTAATCTGGACATCACGCTTAACCATATGAAAAAATCAAGAAAACGACTCAAGCGAATTCTTGATCCCTTAACAAGCGAATACCGCCATATTTTTCTTGATTGCCCGCCAAATATCACCCTGCTATCGGAAAATATCTTTTATGCCGCAGACATGATTCTGATCCCCTTTATCCCCACCACCCTGTCCATGCTCTCCTTTACCAAGCTTCTGGACTTTTTCAAGGAAGCAGGGATTGATCGCAAGAAACTTTTTGTTGTCTTTTCAATGGTTGAGAAGAAAAAGAAAATTCATCAGGACATGATGCGGCATTTTCAGGGCAGAAAACGAATCCTCAGCACCTCAGTTCCCTTTGTGACAGATATTGAGAAGATGGGATTATACCGAAAGCCGGTTCCGGCCCATCTTCCTGACTCAAAGGCGGGAAAAACCTACACCAACCTTTGGGAGGAGATTGAGACGGAGCTGCTACATCGCTTTGAGTAGTTCAAATTGTCTGACTCTCGATAGAGATAGGAAAATCTATATCATAAAATTAATACCAGGCTAACTGGCCGTTTTAGGACCGGAATTGTAGCTGCCTGCCCGGCAGGAAAGGGCGGACACTTCCCGCCTCTGCGCTTGTTTTAGTTCAACAGGGTAGAGTTGAACACTGATTCAGCAGTAATCCTGGCTCTTTTCCAGAAACCTTGTACAGCCCATAGCGGTTATAAAGGTCACTGCAGGGAAAACGACATAAAGCCGTTTTCCTATCCCTGACCTTATGGCGCTTCATCAGGTGTGTTCTCAGTCGGTCTTCCGCATGTTGCCTCGCCTTGCTCATCGCCATACTTGAGTTCCGAAAGTGAAAATAGTTCACCCAGCCACGAAGACCACGGTTTACGTTATTCACCACATCACTCAGAGGGATGCAGGTCAGCTTTCTGTCTGTCAGTTCCGTCAGCCTCGCCTTAACTTTCTTCAGCGACTTATCCGACGGTCGTACATTGGGATACGGTTTACCACTTCGAGCACCCCGACTCATCTGAAAAAGGTTAGGTAGTGTCCTTGAATGACCATTCTGTTTAGAGCTTATCAATTTCGTCGAGAGAAAGCTTGGTGCATTTTTGGATAATTTCGGCAGGAATACCTTCTTTTTTCATTGATCGGGCAGTTTCCCGTTTTCCTTTTTCCAAACCTTTTTCCATGCCTTGTTCCATGCCTTTTTCCAGACCTTTTTCCAAACCTTCCTCAAGTCCGTCACTGAATTGCGTTCGAAGCTCACTATCTCTTCGGCGACGATGATCAATATAGTTATTATATTCAATCTGCTCTTCTTTATTGAGTTTGGTATAGGCGAGAACTCTTCCAGCCTCTTGCAGACCCTGAGCGGTAAACTCAGGTTTAATCTCTTCGTTTTTTAAAAAGTATATCCACTCGTCAAGGGTGTCTTTTGCCAGGTCATCAAAGCGGTTTATTTTTATCAGGTAATATTCTGGAAAGACCTGTTTCACGCTATCTTTGTCCAGTTTCCTACGCTCATTCGCTCTGAGCTGCAACACATCGTTTTTGTGGATGCCTCTGAATGAGGTGGAGCCATGATAGATATAATCCTCACCTTCCCCTAAATCGAAATAGATGAGGTTGACAGAGATCACTTTGTGAACTCGGAGGTAATCATCGCCCTCATGAAGATGCTCGGTTACCACCCTTGATGTACCCCAGAGGATGCGATGGAAAAAGGAGTAGTCGCGATCGTACTGCACTTCAATGATGATGATTTCATCCCTGGAGTTTTTCACCTTGAGATCGAGCACATTTTGCTTATGTTTTTTACAGTCTTTATTGGATTCAGACTCCAGGACTTCAAGGATCGTGATGTTTTCTTTGAGGAGTTCAGATAAGAGTCCTTCCAGCACACCAAAGTTGGCTTTTGAGCGCAGGAGTCGTTTGATTGCCCAATCAAAGGATACGTATTGTCTGGTTTTCATGGTGTCCTTACCTTGTCTACTGTTGCGAAATTATCCTTATCGCCAACAGCCTGTGGGAGTTTGAGCGGATGCTGAATTGAGCGGGTGAATTTTTACATCTGGGCCAGTTGTTCGGCATGAAGGGCGGTCGGACGCAGATTGCCCTGTTATTTATGCAACAGATACCGATAAGTCCAGTTCTTCTTTTCTCACCATATCCTGAAGAGCCAGCTGAACCCAGAAGGCAAGGGGTTCTCCAAGTTGTTCTGCAATCTTTGCGGCCCTTCTCAGGGAAGGAATTCTTCTCTCTTTTTCAATATCACACAGGCTTTGTGCGGAAATACCCAAGAAAGCGGCAAACTCTTTCTGGCCTTTGTTTTCGCCCAGACGGTAGCTTGACAGGGCGTTGCCGAAAGTTAACGCACCAAAATCTTCAGCCAGTTCGGATGTTCCGTATACGCTCTCAGTACTCATGTTTGTTCACCTCCTCAACCCTGATCAATTTTATATTATGATCATCAAGCTCCACATAAAATGCCCTGTAACTCTTCGACAATCTAACGGATCGTTGTCCTGTTCTTTTACCTGCCAGGGTTCATCATGGTAACCGGGAATTTTCCTGACCTCGGCTATTCCCAGTGATTCGACCTGCAAGGCCCACCTTTGGAGGTTCCTGACGATATGTACAGAAGTTTCTTTAATCGTTTTTGAACCTTGTCTAAAAGAACTTTTTCCATTTCTTTACAATACGTCATTCTGACGTAGATAGCAAGTTGATTTTGGGGTGTGAAAAACGGAGTCACGCTTAATGGAGCAGGCGCAGACGTATACGCAGGAGGATGGGGAAGAGTTGCGCTGTTTTTGGGGTGATGGATATTGGTTGGGTGATGCATTGGTGCCTGCTTGTAAGCGCACATAAAGATTTTTGCCTGTGCCGCAACGATATTTCGTAGTTTTGACAATCCGAATTATTTTTAATGTGCTGATATGAAATATTTTTTGCTTGACTTATCCGCAGGATCGTGTTCTTTATAGATTCTAAGGTGAATAAAGATAAGCATCAGACTGTTAAAACAAATTAATTTTGCCGGGTGATGGTAAAAAGCGGGTGCTCGCCTTGTAAAGGTAAGCCTTGACTTTTTAAAAGCGGGCGTTGGATTTTAAAAAGTGCGAGGACATTTTTAAAAAGTCACGCCTCTATTTTTAAAAGTATGCTCATACCTTTTAAAGGCGGGGCATGGATTATTAAAGGTGAAGCCTGACTTTTTAAAGGTGAAGCCTGACTTTTTAAAGGTGAGCAGAGGATTTTAAAAGAGTAGTGCCTGCTTTTTCATCAGAAGCCTGCGCTGCAAAGAAAAGGAGACTCTTATGTTGAGCAACAGCGTACCCAAATTATTGCAGGAAGCAAACGAGATAAAGAAGGCCCTGGAGAAAATTGATGATCGTCTTCCTGACGGGCTGAAGGCTGTGGACATGGAAACAAAGATGGGTGAGTTGGAAACCGTAGTTGATGAAGTGGATGCAGTCAATGCCGAACGGACGCGGCTGATCGACCGAAAAGGGGAGAAGTCGCAAAATTTGAGCGATCATATGGTGCAGGTGCGCGCAGCGGTCAAGGGGGTTTTCGGGGCTGATTCTGAGGAATACGATATGGTCGGTGGCACGAGGACAAGTGAGCGGAAGCATCATGCGAAGAAGAAGGAAGGGGGAGCTTGAGGGGATTCCAATGGAGGATGTATTCAGGGGTACTTTATGAGAATGAAGGAAATAGATGGTAAGGGCAGTGCAAATTAATTTACACGAAGCAAAAACGCAGCTTTCAGCCCTCGGCAAAAGGGCATGGGCTGGCGAGCGGATTGTCCTTGTATTGGAAGGAAAGCCGTATCTTCAGACATAGTAAACTAACCTTCTCAAGCCATTTTTTTTGGACAGTTTGATTTTAAACTTAGCACGGCTCTTCCCCTACCTCAATAACCATTTGTTTTCCTGACGGCAATCTGCTTGCCATGTATGTCAGCTTGCGACATAGTTGTTCTTGCGCAAAACGACGACCGGGCTGTTCAAGCGGCTCAAGTCGTACTCGCACTTCATGCTTGTCACTGCGTATCCATCCATGACATTGTGTGATGGCATAAAACAAATCAACTATCT
>NZ_JALAAI010000131.1:0-10033 GCF_052785085.1 Candidatus Electrothrix sp. | reverse complement strand
GATTCCGGCAAAATAAAAATTTGTAGTGCCATAGGAATAGTCAAAAAATAAACAACTTGTTGTTTTTGCATAACTTTGACTTTTTATGTCACGAACTTGGGCTATGGCTGTCCTGCAACAGGGTCACGGTGCCCCGGTTGTTATCCTCAATCACGACGAACCCGCATTCTATGCAGTTCCTGCCGAGATGTATGAACGGCTCATGGACAGATTGGAAGACATTGAACTTACCGAAATTGTCCGGGAGCGGGAAGGTCAACCAGAAATTGAGGTGGATATTGATGACCTTTAAACTGGTCTTTAAGCGAATGGGCCGAGAAGCAGCAGGATGGATATAACTCGATACTTCCCCAACAACAAGAACCTAAAACCCTTTCTTGCATCCTCACCTTTCACAGTGTATCTTTCATTATACGTACCCCTTCAATACTCCAAAGAAAAAATGGTGAATTATGCATACATTAAAAGCCTATGAAGAAGTGGTCGATTTCATAGCATCAGGAACAAGCCCTGACGCTGTCGCTTCCTTCAAGCCCTCTGGTGCTGTCAGAGAACGAGTAAGAGACCTTCTGTATTTTGAAAAGACAAGAGGCCTTACCCATGAAGAGACCTCTGAACTTGACCATTATATGCAACTCGAACATCTGATGCGATTAGCAAAGGCACGAGCACGGAAATATGCCTCCAGTAAGCAGATACATTAATCCCGATCTACGGCAGCTTGTCGTGGAACGTGCTGAATACCTCTGCGAATACTGTCTGATCCACGAAGACGACACCTACCTGGGTTGCGAGATAGACCATATTATCAGCCTGAAGCACGGCGGTACGTCAGATGCGGATAATCTGGCTTACGCATGCGCCTTCTGCAACCGCCATAAGGGCAGCGATGTCGGCTCTGTTCTCAACAGTGAAGAGTTTGTCCCGTTCTATAATCCGAGGCGGGACCGATGGGCGGAACATTTCCGATTGGACAGTTATATTATCCGACCACTGACTTCTATCGGTGAAGCAACAGCAAAAATTTTGCTGTTCAATACTGACGAAAGAATTCTCGAACGGGAATCACTGATTGATTCGGGCAGATATCCTTCCTTAGCCACAATGAAGCTCCTGTGATCTCCTCCCTCCCCCCGGCCAAAGCAAATTCGATCAGGTGCTGGAATGGGCCGAGAAGCAGCAGGAAAAATAATGCCTCCGACACTCAGTATATCCCCCAGGCGTATCCCAACCTAGTCGGTATCATATACCTGATGAACCGAGACCTTCTTGTATCTCTGCACACTCGGCTGTATCGTAAAAAGTAGTCACAACAACAATCTACCTTGCACACCATTCATAAGCATTCCGAAACATCTGCAACCACGGCGATACCTCCAGCCCCCGCATCTCCTGCGGCAGCCAATGGCATTGCCAGGGCAGGAAGGCCCGTTCCGGGTGGGGCATCATGGCCAGATGGCGACCGTCCGGCGAGCAGAGTCCGGCAAAGCCGTCCGGGGAACCGTTGGGATTAAAGGGATACTGCTCCGTGGCTGCGCCGCTGTCGTCGGTGTAGACCAGCGGTACCAGATTTTTTCCGATGACCTCAGCCCGCACTGCCGCATCCGGGAAATGCAGCTTCCCCTCGCCGTGATCCACATGGATACCAAAGACCAACTCGGACATGCCTTGGAGCATGATGGCCGGGCTGTCCTGCACCCGCACCGTGGTCCAGCGGGACTCGAAGCGGCCTGAGTCGTTATGGATGAAGCGGGGTTGCGCCTCGGCGGTCAGGCCCTGCCAGGGCACCCAGCCCAGCAGCCCGAACAACTGGCAGCCGTTGCAGATACCCAGGGTAAAGGTGTCAGGCCGGTTGTAGAAGTCGTCGAACATAGTCTTGAGCCGCTCATTAAAGAGGATGGTCGCTGCCCAGCCCTTGGCCGATTCCGGCACGTCGGCATAGGAAAAACCACCCACCGCCGCAATACCCCGGAAGCCCTCCAGGTCGATGCGCCCGGCCAGCAGGTCGGTCATGGTGATATCCCAGGGTTCGAAGCCCGCAGCGTAGAAGGCGGAACTCATCTCCCGGTCCGAGTTGGATCCCTCATCGCGGAGGATAGCCACTTTGGGTTTATTGGTGGCGGTGAGCAGGGTTGGGGGCGCAGGTTCCGGCTGAAAGGGCAGGTGATAGGCCGGGGCTGTGCGGTCGTAGATGGCCGCCTTTTCCGCATCAGCACAGGCCGGGTTCATCTGGAGGCGTTCCAGCTGATAGCCGGTTTCCTCCCATTCCTGCCGCAGGACGCGCATGTCCTCATTCAGGACAGGCTGTCCGTTATACCGGATATGAATCTGTTGCGCCGCAGTCGTGTTTCCCAAGAGGCGGTTGGGCACATCGGCCTTGCCGAGAAGATGTCTGACCTGCGCAATATCCGCCTGTCTGCATTCCAGCACCAAGCCCAGCTCTTCATGAAACAGGGCCGGGACGGTCTCGGCTTTTCCCTGCATTGTCATTTCCAGACCGCAGTTGCCGGCAAAGGCCATTTCCAGCACCGTGGTGATCAATCCGCCGTCGGAACGGTCATGTCCGGCCAGGATCAGCCCCTGATCAATCAGATCCTGCACGGCGGCAAAGGCTCGTCGCAGCAGGGCGGGATCGTCCATATCCGGGCTTGCATCGCCGAGACTGCCCAGAGTCTGGGCCAAGGCAGAACCGCCCAGTCGCGCCTTGCCCGGTGTCAGGTCGATGAGCAGCAGGGCCGAACCCGGCTCTTTAATATCCGGGCTGATGACCTTGCGGATATCGCTCATGGCCGCATAAGCGGAGATGACGAGCTGGCGGGGAGATTTCACGGTTTCCTCGCCGACCTTGGTCGCCATAGAGAGCGAGTCTTTGCCGCCGTCCACGGCCATGCCCGTGGCGATCATGGCATCGCGCATGGCCCGGGCCGCATCGTTCATGGCCGCACCTTCGCCGGGCAGCTTGGGCGCCCACATCCAGTTGGCCGAGCATTTCACTTGGTCCGGGTCGTCAATCCCGGCCCAGACCAGATTGGTCCAGGCTTCACCCACGGCCATTCTGGCCCCGGCTGCCGGATCAACCAGCATCTTGATCGGCTGCTCACCGATGGCCGTGGCCCCGCCGGTCAGGCCGAAATGAGACTGCGCCACCACGGCCACATCCGCCATAGGCAGTTGCAGCGGGCCGCAGCATTGCTGCTGGACAATCAGGCCGGTCACGGCACGGTCCACCTTGTTGGTCAGGAAGCGTTTGGACCCGACCGAGACCAGACGGAGGACATTGCGGAGGTGATCGCGGACAGATGCTGTAGGGGCGGTTCGCGAACCGCCCCTACGGTCAGCCCTTACACGATTGTCGGTGAAAGTCTTTTGCGGGATATCACCCAGCACCTCGTTCAGTTCCACATCCACCGGGGTGGTGCCGTCCTGCTCATCATGGACGATGAAACGCAGATCACCGGTGACCTCGCCCAGGACTTCACAGCCCACCTTTTCCCGCTCACAGAGAGCCTGGAACTGTTCGATATTCTCCGGGCTGATCAGAAAGCCGTTGCGCTCCTGGTACTCGGCCACGTAGATCTCCAGCACCGACATGGTGGGGTCGCCGACCCGGATCCTGCGGATCTCGATCCGCCCGCCGGAATGCTCCACCAGCTCTTTGAGCACATTAGCCGGGCCGCCTGCGCCTTGATCATGAATGACCTCAATCAGGGTCTTGTCACCCATCTCGTTACAGGCCCGGATGACCCGGTTCATCTTCTGTTCCATCTCGGCATCGCCGCGCTGAACCGCATTGAAGTCCAGTTCCTCGGCATTCTCGCCCTGAAGCATGGAAGAGGCAGCCCCGCCGCCAAAGCCGACCCGATAAGCCGGGCCGCCCACCTGAACGATGAGCATACCCTTTTCCTCTTTTTCCTTTTCCGTATGCCGGTCATCAATCTGACCGATACCGCCGGTGAACATGATCGGCTTGAGAAAGCCCCAGCGTTCGCCGTTGTCCAGGCGTAGGTCAAAGGAGCGGGTAAAGCCCTGGATCAGTGGCTCGCCGAATTTATTGCCATAATCCGAGGCCCCGTTGCTGGCCTCAATCTCTATGGTCAGGGCCGAGGCGAGGTTGGTGGGGCAAGGGTATTGCTCTTCCCAGGGCAGGTCATAGCCGGGGATGTGCAGATTGGCTACACAGTAACCGGCAGTGCCCGCCATGACAAAACCGCCTTTACCCGTGCCCTGCACGTCGCGGATACGACCGCCCGTGCCGGTCTCCGCACCGGGAAAAGGGGCCACGCCCGTCGGGAAGTTATGGGTTTCGGCAGTGAGCAGGGGGTGATAAACAGCCTTGTTTGCTTGCAGAGGCGAGGGTTGACCCGGCTCCCTTGGCAGCAGGGTGCTGATCTCATGTCCAGCCACTACGCTGGAGTTATCCTTAAAGGCCACCAGCGATCCCTTGGGGTTGGCTTTCAGGGTATCTTTGACCACCTGAAACAGGGTGCCTTCCTGCTCCTCGCCGTCCACCACCTGTTTGCCGCCGAAATAGCCATGCCGGGAGTGCTCGGAGTTGGCGTTATTGAGATCCATGATCTCGACAATGGTGGGATTGCGCTGATGCTTCTTCACAAAATACTCGTAGTAGAAGTTGCGGTCCCGCTCATCCATCGAGATGCCCGGCAGATTGAGGAGGGCATTCGTCCCCTTACCCATGAGATCGACCTCGTAGACCGGTTCCGGCTCCACCCCGCTTGCAAAGGTGGTCAGCGGCTCCGGGTAGGGGCATTCGGTCATCCGGTCATGATGATCTGCGATAAAGGCATGCATGTCCTCGCCCTCCGGTACCAGGTAACGGCGGGATCGCTCCACCCGACTGACGCTGTCCAGACCGATGGCCTGGCAGATGGAGACCATGTTGGAGGACCAGGCTGTGGCAAAGTTGAGCCTCGGCCCGACCTCAATGACTCGCTCGCCTTCCAGGATCGGGCTTTGGGAAACTGTGTCAGACAGGAAACCGTCAGCCAGTAGCAGGCGCAGCTGATGCAGTTCCTGGTCGGTCAGGGCACGGGAGGATTCTATATTAAAGCAATAGGCGCGGGTTGTGTCGATGCGGCGGTAAAAGCGGGTGATGGTCATGGGTTATCCTTTGCTTGCGGATCAAGTGGATGTTTTTCAAGGGTGACTGGCTTGGCAAGGTTCCTTGCTGTTGGTCGTATGTTCGATGGATTGAAGAGAACAGGAACGATAACATGGGGGAGGAAACATTGTCAATGGTTCCGAGTGTTCAAGAATGTGATGCTTTTTTCTGGCTTTTATTTTAACTGATTAGCATTTAGGTGCCGATCATTCTTCCCGTTCAAAGTGATTTCCACGATGTATGCGTTGCGCAAGAAGGCGGGTCAAAAAAAGTGCATAATGCGGTTTCTCTTTAATTGCCTGAACAAACTCTTTCTTTGATATCTTAATGAGTTGTCCTTTTGTTCTGGCCCGTACAGTTGCACTACGCTGATTGTTGAGTAAGAAAGACATCTCACCCATAAAGATGTCGTCAGAGTTTAAACAGGAAATAATTTTTTCGTTAACAATAATATCGTAATAACCATTGACTATGTAATACAGGGAGCTGCTTGATTCCCCCTGGTGAAAGACTGTCTCCCCCTGTTCAATCTTACGCGGTTCTATGTTTTGGAAAAGAGCCGGAACAAGTTGTACTTTTTCAGTGCCATAGGAAAATTGAAATGTCACGGTATTTCCTTTGTTATTATATGCGAGATTTTGTGTTACATTTTGCGCCATCACTATTCCCCGTCCATGCAAAGATACGATTCCCTGCTGTTCTATACGTTCCATGATTGCATGCCAATCAAAGCCTTTTCCTTGGTCGGTAATAGAGAAATATGCTTTCCTGGGTGTGAGTGTATAATCGAAGCAGACATGTTTTCTCAGAATATCCGGTTGCTGATTACGTTGCTCTATCAGTTTCTTTATGGATTTTTCACTCTCAAGCCATTTTTTTTTTGTGTCAAATCCTATCGCGCAATTGCCGTGCTCAACACCGTTCATAAGCATTTCAGTAAGGACAAGCTGAAGATTGAATTTACCCTCACTGTCTATTTTTTTTGCATTAAACAAAAAGTTTGCAATAAGGTTGGCATATGACGTAACTTCCAGAGGATCATTCTCCAGTCTGAATGATCCTGAAATATTTTCCATTATATCCATCCCCAATCCGCATTGGAAGAGGATGCGACGATTTTGTAAAATTATAGAGAATATTTTGGGCAGAGAAGATTTAATTTGTGCCTCTTCTAAGACAACAATAAGATTCGCACTTTGAAGGGCTTCAAGGTGCCTGGTGTCCTCTGTGCATTTTGAAAAAGCAATGATGCCGGTATTGAGAAGCCACTGATCCTTCATCATCATATCCAGCAGAGCAAAACAGTCCATAGCTGCGTCTGAAAAGTTTATCAACACAATGTCCGGGAGTTCTGTATTGATATACTCAACAGCTTCTGAGAAACAGCCAATATTACCGAGTGTAAGATGCTTATGGATATCTGACGCAATAATACTCTCGGATACCTTTTGAAACAGCATATTATCAGCAGTGATAACACAGTACTTGTTCATTCAGTTATCCCATGAAAAATATTAACCCGGTAAAAAATACCCAGGTAAAAGAAAGAAAGTGGGTAAAAAGTATACTGTTGTTTTTAAGTTTGGGCAAGAAACATGACGAATAAAGGTTGCTTTATTTGCCAGTCGACACTTTCCAGAAGAGTTGAGTTCCATCTCAAGCAACAATATTATGATTATATACATAATAACGCCATAATGTGAGATCTTGTCGGATTAATGCTATAATAACAAATTGTTGCATTTGTTGAAAAATATCAGCTCTATCTTGGTTACATGAAGTATGCCCGAATGAAAATTATTATGCATTAGGAGAAAGCAACGTTAAAAGGAATGTATTTCATTTTTAAGTGTGGCATAATTTTGGCAGACTTACAAGACTAAATATAATGACATAAAACGGTTGTCTCAGATGTAAAAAACGAACAGAAATATGCAGGCGGGCTTGTTCTTACCTTCTTGTTATAGCAATAAAATAAAATAATGGTATTTGCAGTATAAAAACTTGAACTTTTTTGTCGCGTCATTTATTATAATTATAGAGAGAAAAGTTATCAATAAGGTAAAAAAGGAGCATCTTATGAAATATACAGTGATTTCTTTTGACGATTTGAGTCGCTTAGATAGCAGTTGCGCTAGCATCTTTCGTGAAAAGTTGGCACAGGTGAACACGGAGAACGATGCAGTTCTAATAGATTTAACCGGTGTCAATTTTATAGACAGCAGAGGACTGGGAGCCATTATTGCCGCTGTAAACAGCACACGGGGCGAGACAAAAATGTTCCTTTGCGGAGTTAAGGAGAATGTGCGGAGAATTATGGAGTTGACTCGTGTTCATACACTCCTGTCTCTTTACCCTTCTGTCACCGCCGCACTTGAGATGCTTCAGCAGGAGTCGCGAGAACTTAAAAATGCGGCCTGAACAAGTCAACATTATATCGCAAACACGAAAAGACTGTCAGGCTTGTGCGGAAGAATGACCTGTAGCCTGATAGTCAAAAGCTCTCACCTCTTTTCCCCCTTGTTGAGCTAACATCTTGCCATTTGTTCATCTCTTTTGTACATTCGTTATGAACCCTTCCTTAACGTATACAAGAAGAGCTGAAGATATATGGTATATCGACATGCATCAGAATATTTTCCTGACACCATCCTTCAATGGATTGATGTTGTTCTGCTGATTCTTTTTTTTCTCGTCTGTACCGGACAGAGAGGATTTGCTTTCCCCGACATTGCATCAATACAGTTATGGGAAGGAGGAATACTTGTACTCCTTATATCTCTCTGGAAAAGTATTTTTTCTTTCATGCATATGGAGCACTCATTAACCCTATATCAAGAAGCATGGAAAGATATTATCACAAGGAATTGTGTAGCAGTGACTTTGGGTTGGGGGATCACTATCGTATCTATTTACCTTATCAATTTAACTATGCTCCTTTTCGATCTTTCAAAAAAAGGAAGGAGTCTTTTTTATTTTGATACGATACAATCCACTTTTGTCTGGCTGGGAGTTTTGTTGCTTCTCTTTCTCCCGTATAGGATAGTAATTGCACTGCTTCTCCGACAAAAAGATATTAAGCAGCCATTATCTCACGCTTTGATTGTTGGAGGACTGAATATCCGCTCTCATACTTTGGCTGAAAATCTCAGGCGCAAAGACTCAGGGTATAAGCTTTTAGGCTTTGCTGATAATCTTGCAGAAGAAGATGCTCAACACGCTGAAGCACTCAACGTGGTCTGTTCTCTGCAAGAGGTGGCGGATTATATTAGAACCCACAGTGTAGATGAAATTTTTCTTACACTTCCCGTAAGAAGTTTTTATGATGAGATTAAAAGTATTATTCAATATTCTGTAGATATGGGCCTTACTGTTCGGGTGCTCAACGATCTCTTTACCTTTGAAAAGGGAAAATTTCAGTATAGTGAGTATATTGAGGGTGACCTCTCATATTTCACAGCTGACTCGACGCTACCCAGTGCAGAGGAGGAGGTGCAGGTCAGTACCACGTTTCTGGTGGAGAAAATCATCGCTTTTTGTGCATTGTTTTTTTTTACTCCTCTTTTTCTCGTGGCATGGGGCTTGAATTTTTTCCATTGGCCGTTTGCCCTGAAGGTGTATATAGGTCTCAATAAAAAACCTTTCAGTATGGTCCAGTTTAAAGAAATGCGGGGGGCTAATACTTTTCTGCAAAAAAGAGGGATCCGAGATATACCTCGTCTGATGAATATTGTTCTGGGTGATATGAGTATTATAGGTCCCCAACCTGTGCCGCAGCATATGCAAAAGACATATGCATACTACAAAGACAATAAGATGCTTGACCAACGCCGCTTCATGGTCAAACCGGGCCTTATCTCGCCTCGTTCTATTCTAAAAGAAGGTGCGGTTTCCCTGGAAGAATATATCCAGGTTGAACTTGATTACATTGCCTGCCGGGGGTTCTTGACCGACTGTAAGATTTTAATAAAATTTCTTAAAAAAAGATTAATACGTCTTGTGGGATATGGATCGAACTGATTTTAAAATCGCAATTATTGAAAAGGCGTTTCAATGGATAGACGGTGCCTTGTTGCTTTTTCTGTCTCTTGCTCTTCTGGACAAAATAACGATTCCCGGAAAGATATTTTGTTCTCTTGATACTACTCGAGTTTTCCTGAGTGATTGTATCCATACTCAAGGATTATCTATGAGCCAATGGATTATGCTCCCTCTTTCTTTATGGCTCTGGAATGTTATATTGAAGAGTATGGGGATGTATCAGTATTCAATAATAATGGACGATGACCTGAAGAGCTTTGCCTTGCGTATGCTCGTTTCAATTACTGCGGGGCTGGGCTGTCTTTTCCTTTTATTAAGTATACTTGACTTTCTTTTGAACAACAGATTTTTGCTGCTACAAAATATTTTGATATCACTGGGGGCATGGATAGGAATATTTGTTATCTATAGAATAGTCGGGACAGCTATTCTACGTTTCAATCGTAATTTTCGGCAACAGGATGATCTTCCTCATGCTCTTATTGTAGGAGTGAATGAGCGCTCTCTTGCTTTTGCTAAAAAAATGAACACCCCGATAAAAAAATATTTTTTGATAGGATACGCTGACGACAATATCCGCCGGGATATTTTGAGGAAACAGTGTGATGCACCCTTACTCTTCCGTTCCCTTGATAATATAGAGGATCATATTTCAAAATACAGAGTGGATGTACTCTTTATTATGCTTCCTCTTAGCCCAAGTTCGTGACATAAAAAGTCAAAGTTATGCAAAAACAACAAGTTGTTTATTTTTTGACTATTCCTATGGCACTACAAATTTTTATTTTGCCGGAATCGTCCTCTTGATAATCCTGCCAGGATGATGTGGCAGGCCAAGAGCGTCATATATTCTTTGTTGTCTCGGTTCCGGGC
>NZ_JALAAI010000130.1:0-10096 GCF_052785085.1 Candidatus Electrothrix sp. | reverse complement strand
TGTAGGAAGCGCAACGCCTGTCCGTGGAAATATCTCGCTGAGGTTATCACGGCTCGGCGCCAGGGGCTGGATGTGCCTCCTCTGCCTCTTGCTGCGTAAAAAAAATGAGAGGGGTCTGAACGGTTACTTTGAGAGGGGTTCGGGAATTGCTGACTTATTCTCGGTTCAGCGGCCTTCATATGGAAGAACCTCCTGGAAAAACGCATACAGGAACTGGAACAGCATGGCAAAACTGTCAGTGCGGAGGTTATAGATATTGAAGAAGATGGCGATCTTTACGTAATGGTGTATCAGTTTGATGGCGGTTCCCGATCAATTACTGCCAGGGAAACGCGAGACGAACCTTGGGGGAAAGAAGTCGGTGATTCGGTGCCTGTCCGCTATCTTGAAAAAAAGCCCACAGTTTTTGACCAAATTTTTGAAGAGTAATGCTTATGCAAACAAAAAAAACATTTTTCCTGTATGCAGTTCACCTGTTCCTGAGCTGCATATTCATCACCCTTCTGGGTTGCACACCCGAAGCAGAGTCAAACAAGCAACTGATCACGGTCTGGGCGCACAGCGGGCAGGAGGGCGAGCGCAAGGTGCTCATGGATCAGGTGCAACGTTTTAACGAAGAATTTCCTGATGTCCACGTTGAACTCACCCTGCTACCGGAAGGTTCGTACAACTCCCAGCTCCAGTCTGCCGCCCTTTCCCATGATCTGCCGGATGTAATTGAATTTGACGGGCCGTTCCTGTACGGCTATGTCTGGCAGAATCAGCTCCAGCCCCTGGATAATCTCCTGCCTGCGGCGGTGCAGGCCGATCTCCTGCCGTCCATCATCAAACAGGGCACCATGCACGATCAGCTCTTTGCCGTGGGGATGTTTGACTCCGGCCTGGGCATGTACGGCAACAAAGCCCTGCTGAAGGCGGCAGGTGTCCGTATTCCCGCCTCGGTGGATGATGCCTGGACAGAGGCGGAGTTCAATCAGGTGCTGAACAAGCTGGCTGCTCAGGATCAGGACGGGGCTGTGCTGGATCTCAAGGCCAATTACCGGGGCGAGTGGTTCACCTATGCCTTTTCCCCGATTATTCAGTCTGCCGGTGGTGATCTGATCGACCGACAGGATTATCTCCATGCAGAGCCGGTATTGGCCGGAAAAGAGGCGGTTAGTGCCATGACCACCCTGCGGGATTGGTTTCAGCAGGGCTATGTTGATCCGAATCTGGATGATGCCGCCTTTGTGGAAGAGCGGGTCGCGCTTTCCTGGGTCGGGCATTGGGAATATCCCCGCTACGCAAAGGCACTGGGCGACAAGCTGGTCCTCCTGCCCCTGCCGAATTTCGGGCAGGGTTCAAAGACCGGCCAAGGCTCCTGGCAATGGGGCATTAACGCAGATGCCCGTCATCCCAAAGCAGCAGCCCAATTTCTTGCCTTCCTGCTCCGCCCGGAAAATATCCTGGCCATGACCGGGGTCAACGGGGCCGTGCCTGCCACCAGGAGTGCCGTTGTCCGCTCGCCTTTGTACCAGGAAGGAGGCCCGCTCCGGCTTTTTGTGGACCAGCTCCGTCAAAGCAGCGTGGAGCGACCGCGCACCCCGGCCTATCAGGTGATCACCTCGGTCTTTCAGCAGGCTTTTGATGAAATCCGCAACGGAGCCGATGTGCAGAAAGCCCTGCATCAGGCTGCCGCAGCTATTGAGCAGGATATTACGGACAGCGAAGGCTACCGTTCTGTTCCCCGTTCCTGACAGCACAGAGAGTATAAACAGCAGAGGTTTCTATTATGAACAACAAGTTTCGCAGCGACAACCGGGTCGGCTGGCTCATGGCTGCCCCGGCCCTGACCGGTCTGGCCCTTTTTATCGGCCTGCCCTTTCTCCTGGCCCTGATCCTCTCCTTCACCAACCTGAAACTGGCCTCGCCCCTGCCGCTCACCTTTGTCGGGTTGCAGCATTACGCCCGCATTATCCAAGACCCTGTTTTTCTCCGGGCATTGCTCAATAACCTAATTTTCGCTGTGGTCGTGGTGCCAGCCCAGACCGGCTGCGCCCTGCTCCTTGCCCTGCTGGTGAACCGCAAGCTCCCAGGCATGGTGGTGTTCCGCACCCTGTTCTTTCTGCCGGTAATCTTCCCCTTTGCCCTGATCTCCGTGGTCTGGATGCTCCTCTACGCGCCCGGCCCGAACGGAGTGATCAACTCCGTGCTTGAGCTGCTGACCTTCGGGATCTGGGAGCCGCAGGATTTCCTTCATAACCAATTCCTTGCCCTGCCCGCGATTATGGTGGTCTCAATCTGGCAGGGAGCCGGGTTTCAGATGATTGTCTATCTTGCCGGACTCCAGGATATTTCAGAAGAACTCTACGAGGCCGCCCGCCTGGACGGGGCCAATTCTTGGCAGCAGTTCTGGCATGTCACCTTTCCCTGCCTGCGTAACACAACCCTGTTCGTGGTCTCGGTAACCACCATCCTCTCCTTCCGCCTCTTTGATCAGGTTCAGATCATGACCAAGGGCGGCCCGCTCAATGCCACCGCCACTGTGGTCTTCGAGGCCGTGCGTGCTGCTTTTGAACGCCAGCAGATTGCCCGTGGTTCGGCCATGACCGTGGTCTTTTTCATCATTGTCCTCTGCCTGACCATTTTCCAGCGGCGGCTGGTGCGGGAGGATCGGAGGGTGGGGTGATCTGTTTTCAATTCGGGGAATTAACTGTAAGGGAAACAAAATGAACAGAGAGCTGGAATATCTTAAAAAGGCACAAGGTCTGAAAAACGAACTAGATAATTTGGATAATCCAATTCCCTCAACCCCTTCCTCGAAAGGCTTCGCTAAAGAAGTGGGAGGATTTTTATTAGTAGTATTGGTAGTATTGGGAATACTAGGTGCTGTAACGGCAATGGGAGTCTTCATGGTCGCCAAGGACGATCCAACTTACCTGACAAGTCCTTTATGGTATCCGATCCGGGCGTTAGGCATGTTGATATGGGGAGTTGTAGCCGGAGCAGGCATGTTGATGACTTTAGCAATTATTGGAATCTTTTTGTCTGCATTGGGGATTCCTTTAATCCTTCATTTCACAGAAGGGTTGGAAGAAAAGACGATTTCGGAAAAATTCCTAACAGTTTCAAAACGTTTTGGAAAGTTAGTCATTAAAATAGCTTTAATCGTTGCTGTGATAGCGGCAGTCTTGACGACTATCTTTTTTATATTGGAAGCCGAATCAGGAGCTAACTATTTGCAGGGGCCTTTATTGGATGTATTGTTATTTTTAGGGGTATTGCTTCGAATCGGAGTGGGGCTTGCGGTTTTTATCGGTCTTCCTGTAGGCATAATTATATCTATACGCAATGGAGGCGGAGGAGGTAGCAGTGGTTATCACGGAGGTGGAGGTTTTTCCAGTGGAGGTGGTTTCGGCGGCGGTGGTTCCGGTGGAGGAGGAGGTGGTGCCTGCGGCGGTGGTGGCGGCTGAGCGGAGGGTGGGGTAGATACCCTTTCAGTTCAGACTATAAACTTCGAAGGAAACAGCATGCATAATGAGTTAGAAGATATCAAGAAGATAGAGAGACAATTCATTAAATACAGTCAATACAAAAAAATAATCTCTCGGAAAAAAAAGGTAAAAAGAATTTTAACGATAGCGGCTGCTATAGCTGCTATAACTGCTGTGATATGGGGTATGGTGCTGCTGTTTAAAACTATAGGCCCAGGACCGCTATTCTTAATACTTCTGATAGGTGTTGTCGTCCTTTTCATAACCGGTAGTAGTGGAGGCGGGGGGAGTGGCAGCGGCTACACTGGTGGCTATGTCGGTGGTGGCGGAGGCTTCGGCGGCGGCAGTTCCGGTGGAGGAGGAGGCGGATGTTGCGGCGGTGGGGGCGGCTGAGACGTGACCGTCGAACTTCATCCATGAGCCAGATAGTGAACGACTCCTCACTTGCACCCTTTGTCCAGTGCCGTAACCTGTTCGACACTGAGCTGCGTACAGTTTGCCACCTGTTCAATACTGAGACCGTTGTTCAGCATAGTCCGGGCGATTGCTTTGCGTTCTTCAATCTTGGCTAGGTCGAGATTCGATTTGACCGCTTTGAGTTCATCCTCCAATTCCTTGAGTTTTTCCTTGCGGGCTGCCTCCTCCTTCATTTCAGCGGCATCTCGCGGACTGATACAGCTTTTTTCTATGTAATCAAAGATGGAGCTGATTTCAGGGCGGTACCGGGTTTCGTCAACCTCTTCGTCCAAGGTATCGTCAATCGCCAGAAGCCATTCGCGAAGCGGCTCCGGGGTATCGTCCGCAACGTATTTCGGACAGAGGTAGATAATTTTATGCAGAATTTCCCCCAGAGGCTGGCCTGCCCGGTCGCGCGGATCAAAATCAATCACCGCCACATCGGTCTTGTGCCTGTCGCCGGAGGTCAGAACCACGACGGTAAAGGTAATGGAGAAATTTATCGTAATGGTCTTTCAGACGCTGATGCTGAATATCTACAATAACACGGTTTTTGACATCCTCGGCAAACAGGTCGAACCGGGAGTCAATCGGCCCCACAGTCGGGCTGAAGGATTTCTCCGTTTCAACAGAGGAAATCTCCAGCTCAATGCCCAGCACATCGCGGACAAAGGAGGTGAAAATCTCAGGGTGACTGAAAGCTTTCTTGAATATAACGCCATAACGTAACGATCCTACTTGTTTCACAGAACATACCTCCGTAAAAAGATCAGAGCTTGCGGCATCGGGGCTGCCGGGCAACTTCTTCCTGGGTCAGCCCGGCCTCAGTGCGGGCCTGCTTCAGAAGGACACCAAGTCTGAATGTTTTGTATTCTTTGTCAAAATGTCTGAACTCATCAGGATGCTGCTGCTTGCAGTTATGGATAAATTATGTTACGTCAGTCATTGTTTTACCCTCAGATATTTTTTTGAAGATTAGCTGAAATGTGAATTTACTGCAAGAATATCTCAACATGAAATCTGTCACACGCTCTTATCCGCCTTCGTGTTTACGATCTTACGCATGGTCTTTCACTGGTCAGCGAAAGGAAACGGCGGGATTGCTCTTCTTTCTCCAGGCGGAGAAGTTGGTGAAAGTCTATATTCAGACATGTGCATCCTGCTGTGCAAGGTATAAATAGAGGTCCTGGACGTATGAAACCTCGTTGCGAACATGCAAAAGCTCTTGTGGGATGTCCGAGTCAAGGTTTGGGATGTACAAAGTCTCGTTGTGAACGTCCATAATCTCTTCCCGGATGTCCAAATCGAGGTTTTGGATGTACAAAGTCTCGTTATGAACATCCGCGATCTCATTTGGGACATCCAGAAGCTCGTCTGGAACGTCCTGGAAGAGGTTTGGTATATACAGAAGCTCGTTTGGAACGTCCGATTCGTTGTTTTGCATGTCCGAAAGCTGGTTGCGGCGGTGGTGGCGGCTGAGTCTATCGAACATCGAACTGAATCAACGCATCTTTTTGAAAAGCAAAAACATAGGAGGAACCATGAAGTGTCTCAGACAACTGCTTACAGTGTATGTCCAGGCAATCGTACTTGGATTATTTTTACTGAATACTCAAACCGCATCGGCGAAATCCCCGCCCTTTTACTGGGACTTCATCAATGTGCTGATTGATGTGCAGGGAAACGGCGACATGCTTATCACCGAGACCCAGAAGTACGTTTTCACCGGGCCGCACACCAACGAACGATATCGCTACATCCCGCTGGATAAGGTGGACGGCATTGATCAGATTGAAGTTTACGAAGGGGACGAAAAACTTCCGTTCAGTACAAATATCAAAAACGGGCAGCGGTGGATCAAATGGCGGCATGAGCTGAACCCGCCGGAGAGCCATACCTTTGTTCTGAAGTATCGCGTTAAAGGCGGCATCCAGATTCACGGCGAAGAAGATTGGGTGTACGTCAAAGCTATCTTTAAAGACCGATCCGCACCGATTGAGAGCGGCAAGGTAACAGTACGCCTGCCGGATACCTTGGCAGGACAAATCACCAGCTTTAAAAATTTCGGGGTGCCTGCCGAGGCCCGACAAATTGATGAACGAACGGTTGAGTTTGTTGCAAAAGGCACAATGGAGCCAGGAACGGAGCTGGAGGTACGCGTTGCTGTTCCACATGAGGTGCTCCAACTTCCAGAACAACCACGAAAAAATTCTGCTTATTGGAAGAAAAAAGCTGCCGAATTGAAACATTATAGTAGCGGCAAGAAAAGCACTTGGGAAACCGACAGGTCCGCTTGGATTGTCGGGATCATACTTGCCATCATCGTTTTTATAATTATTCTTATTTTTGGTGGCAAAGGAGGTGGTGGCAGCGGAGGAAGTAGCGGTTACACCGGAAGCGGCTATGCTGGCGGAGGCGGCTTCGGGGGCGGCAGTTCCGGTGGAGGTGGCGGATGCTGCGGCGGGGGCGGGGGGTGACTCTCCTGTAATCGTACAGTAAAAAAGAAATCCGTCATAAACAATCAATCAACCCGAACGAATACCATGCGAAAAATACTCCTCACCCTCTTTATCTCCGCAGCCGCGTTGCTCTATGCCGCGCCGATCCTGTTCATGGTCTTTTCCAGCTTTAAGCCGGACAACGAAGTGCTGGTCGGCCTGACCAGCGGACGCTTCTTTGCCGCCGACCTGAGCTGGCAGAACTACGCGGACGTGTTCAACCGGGTCAGCTTTGGCCGCTACCTGTTCAACTCCCTGTTCATCACCCTGTCCGTGGTTTTGCTGGGCCTGGTCGTTAACTCCCTGGCCGGATACGCTTTTGCCCGGCTGCACTGGTTCGGCCATAAGGCCCTGTTCGGCCTGGTCCTGGCCCTGATGATCATTCCCTTTGAGGCCATTGCCGTGCCCATGTTTTATCAGATGAGCTACTTAGGCTGGCGGGACAGCTATCTGGTGCAGATTTTGCCCTTTGTTGCCAACGCCTTTTCCATCTACCTCTTTTACACCTTTTTTATCGGCCTGCCCAAGGAGTTTGAAGAGGCGGCACGGGTGGACGGCGCAGGCACCTTCCGCATTTTCACTTCCCTGATCCTGCCTAACAGCAAGCCCGCCTTTGCCAGCGTCACCATCCTCACCTTTCTCATGCAGTGGGGCACCTTTCTCTGGCCGCTCATGGTGACCAGCGGCGAACGGGTCCGGCCTCTGCCCGTGGCAGTAGCCCAGTTCCAGACCCTGCCGCCCCTGCAATGGGGCGATATCATGGCCTTCGGCGTGATGATGGTGGCACCGGTCATGGTCATTTTTCTCCTCTTTCAACGCTGGTTTGTCGCAGGCATCGCAGCCACTGGCACCAAAGGATAAACAAGGCTCAACGCATTGAGGGATTCAGCAGAAAATATATTGCCCTTTATATGGGCCGTCGTAGGGGCGAACGGCGTTCGCCCTGTTGTACTTATACCAATCTGATAACCCACAGGATACGTTATGGCAGATGTTGCAATCAAAGAACTGATCAAATCCTACGATAAAAAGCAGAACATCCTGGATCATATCAATCTGGAGATCAAGGACGGCGAGCTGATGGTCTTTGTCGGCCCGTCAGGCTGCGGCAAGTCCACCCTGCTGCGCATGATTGCCGGGCTGGAATCAATCACGGACGGCGAGATATCGATCAACGGCAGGCGGGTGAATAATCTGCCGCCCCAGCAGCGCAATATCGCCATGGTCTTCCAGAATTACGCCCTGTATCCACACATGAGCGTGCGCAACAATATGGCCTTCCCTTTGCGGATGCAGAAGATGCCTGCTCAGGACATCACGAAGCAGGTGGAAACCGTGGCCGAGCAGCTGGACATCACCCCTCTGCTGGACAAGAAACCCAAGCAGCTTTCCGGCGGACAGCGACAACGGGTGGCTATGGGCCGGGCCTTGGTGCGGGAGCCGCAGGTCTTTCTTATGGATGAACCGCTCTCCAACCTGGATGCTAAACTGCGGGTGCAGATTCGCTCGGAGATCGCCACGATTCAGCGGCAGCTCGGTGTGACCACGGTCTATGTCACCCATGATCAGGTGGAGGCTATGACCCTGGGCCAGCGGGTTGCCGTGCTCAAGGACGGCATCCTCCAGCAGGTTGCCCCGCCGGATGAGCTGTACTCCCGCCCGGCTAATATCTTTATCGCCCAGTTTATCGGCAGTCCGGGTATGAACATCATCCCCTGCCGGGTTTCCAGAAATGAGCTGATCCTGCCGCTGGAAAATGAGCCTGTCCGATGGCCGTTGCCGGAGGCAATGCGGGCGCGGTTGGCCGAACTGCCGCAGGACGAGGATATCTGGCTCGGTCTGCGACCGGAAGCGTTCAGCCTAAGTGCGGAGGGGCAGGAAAGCAGCTTCTCTCTGCCCTGCCAAGTGGTTGATGCGGAATTCCTCGGCTACGAAACCCTGATCCGTTTTCAACTCATTACTCCGTTCACAACAGCATTGGATACCGCTGGCCAGACCTTTTTTACCGCCCGGATTTTTCAGCAGCTGCACTGCGCGGTCGATGAAAAAATTACCCTGGATGTCGATCCGGGTGGAGCCTGCTTTTTTGATCAAAGCGGGGCGGCGGTTTGAAGTTAAAGGCCAAGGCGATTGCAGCAAGACTGCCCTGAAAGGAGGAAGTCCGACGGTAGAATTGACTACCGACGGCAGCACACCTTAGACGTTAGAGGAGAACATCTTGAAATTTCAAATAATTACTTTCAACAAGATCCTGCCATCAACAAAGTGGTTGTTGGCAATAAGTGCAGTTGTTGGATGGATGCTTTTTGTCGATACAAGCTACGCAGCTCAAATTTCTTCTGATGCCTGTCGGGATCTGACAAAAATACAGCAATACGTTGCCGGTAATATGCCGGAATCATTATGGTATAATGAGCATTTCATCAGAGCTGGCAAGCACGACCAGAATAAACAGTATGAAAAGGAGATCGCTGAACTTCAGCTCGCTCTGCAAGCCGTACCGAACAGTGATTATGCTGGTTTAGTGGAGATGACTATCGGTGATACCTATTCGGCAATGAAAGAATATGACAACGCTCTGACTGTTTACAGAAAAATTCTACAAAAATACCCAAACAGCGTATTCCTTGATGCTGTTCACTATAATATTGCCACCGCATTGTATAAGGGCGGAAACTCTTCTGAAGCTGAAAAAGTATTAGAGGATCTAATCAGCAAGTCTCCGAATAGCACTTTTACGTCTTGCGCCAAACAGAATGTACAGGATATCAAAAAGAAAATATCTCCTGTTTTTTTGACTGATGCTCTTCAGGATCATGTGGACCAGTTGGAAGGTGAAGTAAAACTCTATGAAAAGATAGTTCAGGCAGCAGATCAGAGTCTAAAGGGATTTGAAAAGGACATAAATGCATCTATACAGGACAAGGAGTTTCCTTTGAAAAAAATTTTTAACAGAGCTGCTGATAAAGATTCTCCTGTCTTTAATTTAGGAGAAAAATTTCTTGAAGAATATCCTGACAGTGATCTGGTCGCTTCAGTGTATTACAGCATGATAATTGATTATTACTCTTTGCTAAATATCAAAAAATCGGCTGAGATTTACCGGAGAATGAAGAAAGTGGTACCTAAAGACAACCCGTACCTCATTGAGCTACAGCCATTAGCCGAAGAAATTCGTCCTGTGCTTGAGCTGATTAAAGATGCGGACACGATTTTTAACGATGCACAAGTTCAATCACAAGAAGGTAACTATATAGCGGCGATTACTTCTGCAGAACATTTTCTTTCAAAATTTTCAGAGCATGATCGGGTTCCAGAGATGCTGCTTTTCCTCGGTAAGGTTTATTTTTCCATGAAAAAATATAACCAGGCCCGTATGGCATATGAAAAAATCACTGAATATTATTCTGATGCTTCGGAATATGAAGAGGCAAGATGGAATATAGGGCGATGTTACGCAGCAATTAATGAATGGCAGCTGGCGACACAGAATCTGGAATTTTTTCTTGAAGCCCATCCAAAAAATTCGTATACCGAGGAGGGGGAGCATTCCCAAAAAGTAGGTCAAACCACACTTGCTGCCTTGAGGGAAAAAATATGCTCTCTCAGCATGTTCCATCGACCAGCTTTGTAATGCGCCCGTAAATACAACATGGCCTCCGCTGTTTC
>NZ_JALAAI010000129.1:0-10112 GCF_052785085.1 Candidatus Electrothrix sp. | reverse complement strand
AGGCTGAATTCCGCCTGGAAAGTGTTCGACATCAAGCTGCAGTAACACTGACAAACGAAAAAAAATGCTTATTGGGCATCTCGGACAACTGAAATTGCTCTATGCTGGGGTACTTTTCAACACCCTTATATGGTGTCTATTTGCTTCACCCAGTCGTAAATCTGTATGCCGGTTACGCTTTACGTAAAGTTGGCTTGGAAAACTCCGCATTACTATTTGCTGTTGTAGTTGTGTTAACAATTGCCGCAGCTATCATTAGTTTTAATGTTTTTGAGAAAAAGATTATGAAACTCGGAAAAAGAGTTACGTCAATTCATCCCAATTTGGTAGCGAGCGCCGAAAACGCCAGCCCAACAAGGCCATAAACTCGGACAGTAAAAAGCTACGCTGCGCTCCGCTTTTTACTGCCGGTTATGGCTGGCGTTAGCAATATAAAAATATGGAAACACTAACAACTATAAGTCAAGCAGTCGCGATAATCTCAGCATGTTGGGCAATCATTTCTGGTGTAGGTGCTTGGAAACGCGAATTTATAGGAAAACGAAGAATTGAATTAGCTGAAGAAGTATTAGAGGCCTTTTTTCAGCTCAAAGACGACATTGCATATATTAGAAACCCATTTTCAAATACTGAAGAGGGAAAGACAAGAGAAAAATCTCCTTCAGAAAGACCTGAAGAAAGTGAATTATTAGATCGGGGCTTCGTTGTTTTTGAAAGGTACAATAAAAGAAAAGATAACTTCATTAAATTCAATACGTTAAAATACCGTTTCATGGCTTCTTTCGGTCCAGAGGTTGAAGAAATATTTCAGGAAACAGAAGAAGCCATAAACAAAATATTTGTTGCTGCAAGAATGCTAGCAACACACTATTGGCCGAGACAGGGTCGTGTCCCTATGTCAGAAGATGAATTCAAAAAACATCTGGAAGAAATGAATAAACATGAAGGTGTGTTCTGGGATTATATGAATCAAGAGGATGAGATAAGAATAAAACTCTCAAAAATCCAAGAAAAACTAAATCATATTACCAAGCCATGCTTTGAAGAACCAATAAAGACATATGATATTTTAACTAAAAAAATAAAAATTTTCGCTAACAAAACGTTCCAGCGGAAGCCGAAACAGCCCGGCTCTCGCTGAACTCCACGTTATATTGGTTTACTAGGATTTGAACAATGCGTATGGGAAATTAAAAGCCCGGTTCAGTAAAATGTTCTTTAAAGGAAGTACAAATGCAATATCTTTTGATTGTAGTGGGCATCGTTGCTCTTATCGAGTATTGGTATATAACCTTACCGGCTGTTTTCTGCCTATTTATACCCAGTATCATCCTACACTTTAAGAAAGAACGCTACTTCGCTAGCGAGGAGTTTATAGCACGTAAGAAAGAGATGGCACTGGGCTCCAACTGCTGCAAATGGTTTTCTTTAGGACGCTGATGTGTTAATTTCAGGGCATGAAAACACTCACCGAACTCCATTGTCCCGAATGTCAGTCATTAAAAAATGACCCTTTCAAAAAATACAATACGGTCCATAACGGCGAACGCATCCTGCTCAAATGCGATGAATGCGACAACGTTTTTTCCGAGACGGCCGGTACGCCCATGCAGGATATCAAGTCACCGATCAGCAAGGTTGCGTCGGTACTGAAAATACGCAGTGAAGGCATGGGGCTTCGTGCGACCGGTCGCGTCCTCGGAATGCATAAAAATACGGTATCGACATGGGAACGGCTGTTTGGCGATCAGAAAGAAACATTGATGCTCTACAGCTTCTGTCACGAGTTTGTTTCGCTTGTCTTCGAGGGCGATGAACTCTACACCGTTGTCGGCAGGCGTACCGATGCACATGCCTCGGAAGGATGGACAGCCGTTATCATGGAGCGAAGCAGCCGGTTCATTGTTGACCAACGATGCGGAGCCAAAGATGCCGCCTTGTTCGAATCAGTCATGTCGACCGTTTGTGAATATATATCGCAGACCGGAGATCTGTCGTTCTTCTCGGACGGAGAGCGTCGTTACGGTAATACCCTCTTCGCGTTCTGTGCTGAAGCGTTACGAAACGGCAAGCCCGGTCGCCCGCCGAAAACGCTGCCTAAGGGGTTAAAACTACGCGTAAAAAATAAGGGTGATCAGAAACATAAACGTGGCCCGAAGCGGAAGAAGTATCAGGCACCTCTCAGAGAGCATCCCGAAACAGATCAGGAGCTGGACGAGTCGAATATCCATGCGAATCATGTCGAAGCGAACAATGCGGCGATGCGCAGGCGCAACAGCGCGTTTAGACGGCGTACAAACACGTATGCCAAGACAGTTCTAGGGCTTCAGCGCACCCTTGATGTGTATTGGGTAATCCATAATTTTGTTCGAAAGCACTGGACAACGGGAGAAGTCCCTGCTGTCGCTATGGGCGTATTGTCTGCTCCGTTAGGCCTTGAGGACATACTGATGATGCAAAAATAAGAATACCCGGTGGACGAAAAAAGGAATTCCAGGCTCCTAAAACGCTCAGTTGAAGTAGTTCGAGCCCACTACCCAAACCCGCTTTCTTCACCCTGAGCAAGCAGAGTGCGGAGTGTTTCAAGCTGAGTCTCAGTGGTTTCAAGTAAACGCAGCCCGGCCCTGATAACCTCACTGGCAGAGCCGTATCTTCCATTTTCCACACAACCAGTAATAAAATTGTCAAAATGGGAGCCAAGAGTAACACTTGTATTTTTAGCCATAAATTTTCCACCTTAATCTTGAATAAGTACCAATATTCGGTATTGTAACAACATGTGTGGAACAGGTCAATTCAGGCGACGGCATGAAAGTACTGATGCAGGTTGTTAGATACCGACAAACCCTCAAACAACGGAGCATTAAAATGGACGACTACGAAAAATGGGAACAAGATTGCAAAAAGATCAAAAAAGCGAACAAAGGCCTATTAAATGAATTTGAGGCATGGCTCAAAGCAGCTGGTCTCTCGGAAAAAACGATAAAGAAGCATCTTGAAAACGTTGACTTTTACCTCAATGAATATCTGCTGTACGAGGATGCAATTGAAGCAAAAGATGGTGCTGGCGATGTCGGTATGTTTCTTGGCTATTGGTTTATAAAAAAGGCAATGTGGGCAAGCAAATCAAGCATCAAGAGCAACGCAACAAGCCTGAAAAAGTTTTACACCTTTATGCATGAGAAAGGCTTGATAGAGAAAGAAGAGCTGACAGAACTGAAACAAGAAATCAAAGAAGAGATGCCGGAGTGGCTGGAAACCTTGGACCGCTATGATGATCCCTCAGTTGAAGATGTTTGGTGCTAGAAAACCCAAAGAACAACGTGAATGCACTTGGATGAAAAAAAACTTCCGCTTCTCCTGTGTGAGAAAACATTATGGCCAACATAGAAGGATTCAGAATCAAAAATTTCAGGTCGTTGAAGGACGTTACTCTTGGGCGATTGTGGAATAAGCAAAAAGTCAAGCCTCTCACGCCCATGACTGCGGTTATCGGGAAAAATGGTGTCGGGAAAAGCACCCTCTTTGATGCCTTTGGTTTCCTGGCAGATGCCTTGAAATCAGGCGTTGAAGAAGCGTGTGACTCTCGTGGTCGAGGGGGCTTTAAGCGCATCAGGGCACAAGGTCAACAAGAGCCCATCGAATTTGAGGTGTAATAAATATGTTCAAATTCATTCATGCAGCTGATCTTCATTTAGATAGTCCGTTACGCGGTTTATCCCGATACGAGTCTGCTCCGGCTGAATCCATACGAGATGCCTGTAGGCGTGCGTTTGAGAACTTGGTGGACCTCGCAATAGAGGAAAAAGTGGACTTTGTCTTGTTGGCCGGTGATCTGTATGACGGTGACTGGAAAGATTACAGCACAGGCATATTTCTCAGCAAACAGATGGGACGATTAGGGCAGCATAACATCCAGGTATTTGCGGTGTCTGGCAATCATGACGCAGCAAATCGAATGACAAAATCCTTAGACAGCCCCTCGAACATGACAATGTTTTCTCCAAGGAAAGTTGAAACGGTTAAATTAGACAACCTTGGTGTAGCGATTCACGGACGCAGCTTTCCGACCCAACATGTTGACGAAAATCTGGCTGCGGATTTTTGCCCTGCGGAAAAGGGATTTTTCAATGTCGGGCTCTTGCATACAAGCCTTGGCGGTCGTGAAGGCCATGCTCCTTATGCACCGTGCTCATTGGATGATCTTCGTTCCAAGGGCTACCAATACTGGGCTTTGGGGCACATACACAAACTGGAAATCGTCGAAAAAGAACCGCATATTATCTTTCCCGGCTGCATCCAGGGCCGTCATATTCGTGAAGCCGGTGCAAAGGGCTGTGTCCTTGTCTCTGTGGATGACGGTATTGTTGCTGAAATAGAAAAGATACCTTTGGATGTACTGAGGTGGTCTTTGTGCGATATTGATCTGACGGACGTCGATGAAAAACGCAAGGTTGTAGAGCGTGTTCGACAAAGTATTGAACACGAACGGGCCATGGCTGAAGACAGACCGCTCGCTATGCGGATACGCCTGCAAGGGGCCACCAGGATTGCGGATGAACTTGCGGCTGACCCTTATAGAATTGAGCAGGAAATAAAGGCCCTGGGTGCCGAAACCGCCGGGGAAGATTTGTGGATAGAGCGAGTAGAGAATGCAACCACCGGTAAACTTGATTTGGAATCAACGTTGGCAGATGACAACGCTATGGGGAGATTGCTGAAAGAAATTCTGAATATCACCAAGGGGACGGACGATATTGACGGATTGTACAACAAGATCGCGGAACTCAGACAAAAGGTACCAGCCGAGGCATTTAGCGATAGCTCTCTTGTAAATCTGGATGACGAGCAAACTGTCCCTCGAATCATTGAAGAAGCAAAACGTATGTTGATCAGCAGGTTACTTTCAGCAGGAGGTGCGAAATGAGAATTGATCGTCTTGATTTGCTTGCTTACGGCCTATTTACAGAGCAATCCTTAGACCTCACTGAGGGTAACCCTGGATTACATCTCATCTACGGTGATAACGAAGCAGGTAAAAGCACTTCGCTTCGATCCCTTATCGCTTGGCTGTTCGGTATCCCCGCCAGGACTAACGACAATTTCCTGCATTCAAATGCACAGCTGCGAATCGGGGGACAGTTGCGACTTGCAGATGGTACAAGCATTGAGTTTACAAGAAAAAAGGGCAACAAGAACACCTTGCTGAAATACGGTACCAACGAAGCATTGGACGATACTGTTCTCATACCCTTTCTTCCCGCAAACATTGACGAAACCCTCTTTACAAAGCTTTGGGGCATTGATCATGAACGATTGATCGCAGGAGGCCGCGAACTGCTGGAACAGTCCGGTGACCTTGGTCAGGCTCTTTTCAGTGCAGCAGTCGGGACGGCGAATTTACGAGAAGTTTTGACTGACATGCAAAACAGTGCGGACAATATTTTCAAACCGCGTGGTTCCAAGGCGGTATTGAACCAAGCAATAGCCGGCTATAAGGATGCCCAAAAGAGAATAAAAGAGGCAACCTTGCCTGTTTCTGTCTGGAAAAAATTACAAAAAGAACTCTCAGAAATGACAGCGGCCATTGAGAAAATCGAGCAAGACATTAAAGCGAAAGACAAGGCGAAAAGTCGCTTGGAACGGGTCAAACGCGTAAAGGGGGCCTTGGCCGAGCATCGGAGTGTTGTGGAAAAAATTGAAGCTCTGGGTCAGGTCGATCTGATGCCGGAAGATTTTGAGGAAAAGAGAAAAACCGCGAGCAGCAATCTTCAATCGGCCAATGAGACCAAAGAACGATTAAAAGCAAAATTGCTGAGTTTAACAAATGAATCAAATGCATTAAACGTGAGAAACGACCTCCTTGAAAACGAAGAAGCTATCTTGGCTCTTCACAAGGAACTCGGAGCCGTCGAAAAAACCCTCATAGACCGTCCGCAGCAGGACGGTAAAAGGCGATTGCTACGTAACGAGGCAGAAACCCTGCTCAAAACTGTTCGCCCGGATGTTGGTTTGGATCAAGCCGACGACTTGCGCCCTCTTCTCAATAATAAAAAATGGCTTTCAGGATTAGCCCGAAAACACAGCTTGTTGGTCCAGAACAAGGAACAGGCAGAGGCCTCCATTAGGGATATTGAGGACGGACGCAAATCGCTCCAAAACGAATTAGACAATACTTCACAATCCAACCTTGACCTGAAAGAGCTCAAAGCCGCGATTGCAGTAGCTCGAAAAGCCGGCAATGTGGAACAACGGCTCGCCGAAGCGCAAAAACAGGCGGCTAACGAACATGAGGCATGCCATAACGAACTCACAAGACTGGGAAGGTACACGGGTTCGCTTGATTCCGTATTGACGCTCTCTCTGCCTGTACCTGAGACCTTGGATCAGTTTGAAAAAGAAAGTGACTCGTTGTCAGAAGAATTCAAAAATACGGCTCGAAAAAAGCAGGAAACTGACGAGGAAAAAAGGCAAGCAGAACAAGACTTGAAGGCACTTTTGCTGCAAAGTGATGTGCCGACGCTTGCCGATTTGGAAAAAACGCGGGATGTAAGAACTCTCGGCTGGCAGCTGATCAAACGAAAATATATCGAACAAACCGATGTTGCTGCAAACGAAGTTACTGAAGACGAGCTTGCTGCATACGCACAGGATGGTGATTTGCCATCCGCATACGAAAAGAACGTCAAGTCTGCTGACCGCATATCTGATCGCCTCCGGATGGATGCTGATCAGGTCGTTAAGCGGGCAGAGCTGGAATCAAAGATAGCAACTCTCCGATTGCGAATTGATGATCTATTAAAAGCCCTCGAAAACCTGAAAATAGCACAAAATGATCTCCAAGCAAGGTGGTCAACTATCTGGAACCCGTTGAATATAGAGGCCGGTACTCCGAGGGAGATGAAGCAATGGCTTCTCAGAGTGGAAAACCTTATTAAAAAAGTCCAAACCGCCAACCACTACTCAACAAATGAGAAAAATCTCACCGAAGAATCCGAACAACTGAAACAGGCTATTTCAGAGCAAATATTCAAATTCGATGCATCAGCAGAAACTCAGGGTATGAGTCTTGAATCCCTGATTTCGTTGTGTGAGCAGCGAGTCAAGGAAGAGGAAGATATTCGTGAAAAACAACACCGGAATGAACATTTGCTCAAAGAATCCAAAATTCGTCTCAAGAGACAACAGGATGAGTTGAAGTCAGCCGGGATAGACCTTTCAAGCTGGACGAAGGAATGGAGCAAGGCCGTAGAGGGCTTGGGGTTCAAGGAAGATGTTCATCCTGAGCAGGCCACTGAAACTTTTGACAACCTCCTGTCTTTCTTTGACAACTATGACAAATCCGAAGAGCTGCGCAGACGGATATACGGGATGGATCTGGTTGAAAAAAAATTCGAGCAAAAGGTATTTGAGTTTGCGGATAGCATAGGGTTTAAAAAAGAAGGACTGGAGGCATCAACGATCGCCTCTCACTTAAATAAAGATCTGAACTCGGCACGCGAGGCCCGCGCAAGCCTGACTGAAATAGAGTCCCAATGCAAAGAAATTAAAGATGAAATCGAGAATACCGATATCACGATCCGAAATTCCGAGAAACAGTTGGCCGATTTAAGAGTACAGGCCAAGGTCGAAACCAATGAAGAATTATTGGTCGCCAGTGAAAAATCGAAAAATAAACGTGAGCTACAAGGAAAGTTGGAGATGCTCGAACAGGAGCTCAATAGAAATGGCGACGGCCTGCGTGTTGAAGATTTAGAACAAGAGTCAGAAGCATTGGATACAGATGCAATTGAGAGTGAACTTGAAATGGTCTCCAATGAGTTGCAAGAGCTTCATGACGAACGGGATACTTTAAGGGATAGCCAACATACGCTGCAACATGAAATCAACGCAAAGGATGGGAGTGCCTTGGCTGCCAATGCATCGGAAGAGGCAGAAGAACACCTTGCCAGCATAGCCTCGAATGCAGAACAATACCTTCGTTTCCAGGCTGCTGCACTTATCCTTGAACAGCAAATTGAAAAGTACCGCAAGACAAACCAGGCCCCGGTTCTGTCCAGAGCAGGTACATTGTTTTCCAGACTGACCCTGGGTTCCTATGCAGGGCTCCGCGACGAATTGGATAACAAAGGGAATCCCATATTGTTGGGAGTACGTCCTGATGACCAAGAGGTTGCTGTCGAAGGCATGAGCGAAGGTTCACGAGATCAGCTTTATTTAGCCCTGCGCCTGGCCACACTTGAACAGCATCTGCGCAAGGGAGAACCCATGCCCTTTGTAGTGGACGATATTCTCATTGGCTTTGACGATAACCGTACCCAGGTCTGCCTGGAGGTTCTTGCGGAGTTGGCATCAAGTACCCAGGTGCTTCTTTTCACCCATCACAGAAGAGTTATTGAACTGGCAACACCCATTGATGCGCAGGCAGGGGTTTTTGTCCATGAGATCAGCAAAGACAGTGCGGGCAGGCAAATTTACTCTGCATGAGTAAAAATGTTGAAAAACGAGATGAGAAAAACAATAAAAATGGCTGGGGGACAGGGATTCGAACCCCGATAAGCGGAGTCAGAGTCCGCTGTCTTGCCTTTAGACCATCCCCCAGTAGCTTGGAAGGTTGAGGAAATATAAAGAGAAGGGCGAAGGATGTCAAGAGAAAATATTATTCCTGCTCGTCCTTTTTTTGAGCCTGGGGATGGGCATCATCATATACCTTGGTCAGGTGCTCCAGATTGAGATGGGTGTATTGTTGGGTGGTGGACAGGCTGGCATGACCGAGCAGCTCCTGAACCATGCGTAGGTCCATGCCCATTTCCAGAAGATGGGTGGCAAAGGAATGTCGGAGGGCATGGGGCGTGACCCGGATAGCAATACCTGCCCGCAGGCCGTAGTTGGCAACCATCCGTTCAACGCTGCGCACAGTGAGCCGGGTGCCTCGGTTGTTGAGAAAAAGGGCCTCCCGCTCTGGTGCATCACCACGAGTGATGCGACCAGCAATCAGGCGATTGCGTTCAGGCAGCCATTGTTGCAGGGCCTCACCAGCAGTACTGCCAAAGGGAATAAGGCGCTCCTTTTTCCCTTTTCCTCGTATCTTGATCAATTCAGCAGTAAGATCAGCATCTGTGAGATTAATGGCAACGGCTTCAGATACCCGTATGCCTGTGGAGTAGATCAACTCCATAATGGCCTTGTCCCGTAAAAAGAAGCGGTCTTTTTTCTTGGGTTCTTCCAGCAGGCTGAAAACTTCATCCACTGTGAGATAGGTCGGGATATGGCGGGAGCGTTTGGGGCCTGCTATACCTGCCAGCGGATCAATGTTGATGTGTCCCTGTCTGAGGCAGTAACGGAAAAAGGTGCGCAGGGCAGACATCTTGCGGGCCACTGACGAGCCGGTGTTGATCAGATAGAGCGAGGAAATATAGCTGCTCACATGTTCCCTGGTGACTTCTTCTGTGCGTATCTTTTGCTTAATACTTTGGAAAAACTCGCTGACATCGCGTGAGTAGCACGCCACTGTGTGCGAAGAGTAACCACGTTCGATTTTCAGCCAGTCTGCAAAAGCATCTAAATGCGAGGTATTCATAAAACAGGTATTGAAAGCCTTTTTCATCCGGTTTACAATAAAAAAAATTCTCTGAAGAAAACGAGATAGTCATTGTACTCCTGCTGGAATATGATGCAACCGAGATTTTTATCCCTAAGCGTCTATGGCCAAGAGAACATTTGAAAATGCCCTGACAAAACTGGACCGAATTACTGCTGAGTTGGAGCAGGGAGACCTGGGGTTGGACAACAGCCTGAAAAAATTTGATGAGGGGGTCCAGCTGGTCCAGTTCTGCAATGAAAAATTGGAAGAGGCCCGCTCTCAGGTCGAGTTATTGCTGAAGAAGAACGATACCCTGACAGCCACTCCCTTTACAGAAAAATCCGGGGGGATGTCGGATTAAGACAACGTAATATTGTGTAACCGTTCACCCCCCTCATTCCACACAAAAAAAGATTGGACAAAAAAAGAAGATCACGATAGTTTAAGGGTCACAACGTTTTTTACGAGATCTATCCACGTTCTGAGTTCGCATGCACCTATCCAGAGAAGAGTTGCGAAAAATAGATAA
>NZ_JALAAI010000128.1:0-10128 GCF_052785085.1 Candidatus Electrothrix sp. | reverse complement strand
GATTGACAGAAGCGGGCTTTTAGCTTGTTAATTTGGTGACCGATTTTTTTGATTGGTTTTGAAAATGTCATATGTCTCTCTGTAGCTTATTGATGTGAAAATTTCATTATTACAAGAAATCAATAGCCGTGTCAATATGTTATGACATCTGTGGCTAAATTAATTTTCTGAATTCTCAATAAATACAACTCGTTCATAAAGGCCAAGCCTTAAAGTCGTGCCATTAGCCCATAAAGTCAATTCCTGACCCTTTTTCTGCGGGAATCATCCGGGAAATGGCGCGTAGGGTAGTGCTCTTACCTGCCCCGTTGGCCCCGATGATGGTAACGATTTCACCCTGGTCCACAGCAAAGCTGATTCCGTGCAGGGCCCGGATATTGCCGTAGGCAACCGAGAGATTTTCAACGACAAGCTGCATTAATGAATATCCTCCGTGCCCAGATAGGCCTCAATGACTTTAGGATCGTTCTGAATAATTTCCGGTGCTCCCTGGGCGATGACCTCACCAAAAACCAGGACCTGAATAGCGTCGCAGAGTTCCATAACAAATTTCATCCGATGCTCAATCAGGAAGATAGCCACCCCGAATTCCCGGTGGACCTGACGGATAATAGCAATCATCCTGACTAATTCATCCGGTGTCATACCAGCTGTGGGTTCATCCAGAAAGAGAATCTTGGGATTGGTGGCCATGGCCCGGGCCATTTCCACCCGACGTTGGGCTCCATAGGGCAGGTTGCCCACGATCTGGTCGGCAAAGCGGCTGATGTCAAAGGTCTCCATGAGGCGATAGCAATGCTCCGTAACCTTTTGTTCCTGCTGGCGATATTTCCGAGTGGCAAAAAAAGCATCAAACAGGCCGTAGCTGAGTTGGGAGTAATGGGCCAGTCGGATATGATCCAGTACGTTCATGTGTCGCCAAAGCAGCAGGTTCTGAAAGGTCCTGCCAATGCCCATTGAGGCGATGCAATGGGGTTCCTTGCCCCGGATATTTTTGCCTGCAAAGGTCAGAGTCCCCTTGGTGGGCGTATGCACCCCGGTGATCAGGTTGAATGTCGTGGTCTTGCCAGCGCCGTTGGGGCCGATCAGGCCGTGGATCTGGCCTGGCTCAATCTGGAGGCTGAAATCATGGACAGCACGCAGTCCCCCAAAATAATGGGTCATGTTTTTTACTTCAAGCAGAGAGGGCATTCCCTGTCTCCTTCAGATTGATAAGGTTATAGAGGTGTAGCGGATGCATATTAACTGCCCACCAGCCAGATCAGGCCTTGGAGGGCCAGAAGGGCATAGATCCCGGCCATCACATCGTCGAGCATGATACCCAAACCGCCGTGAATATGTTGATCAAGCCAGCTTGCTGGAAAGGGTTTAAGGATGTCGAAAAAACGAAACAGGGCAAAGCCTGCAAGGGCAGTCAAGGGATGCCAGGGCACCAGGGCCAGGGTAATCAGCTGGCCAAGGATCTCATCAATGACCACTAAGCCGGGATCACCCTGGTCCACGATTTTTTCCGCAGCCCCGGCAGCAGCCGTACCAATCAGAAGGATGGCTGCCAGCATAATTGCATAGGTCGTGGGGTCCAGCCTGTGTAATCCAAGGAGCCAGAGAAAAACGCCGACTAATGATCCCCAGGTTCCTGGAGCCTTGGGCAGGTAACCACTGTAAGCACCAGTAGCTATGAACAGAAAGAGTTTATCCATAATTATTCGGGAGTATCGGGATGTTGTTGTGTACGTTGTGCAATTGCAGTGTACATTGTTTGAAGAGGGATATTATGGTGTTCTGCCAGCTTGACGCAATCCTCATATTCCGGGGTAATCCTTATCCCCCTTGAGCTACGTACCTTTTTTGCCCGTACTGTCCCCCAGGGGGTTGTCAGCTCAATGATGGTTCTGGGCAGGGTCATTCGTTGAACCGTGTGAAAACGGAGGCCAATGGCAGAGGTCTCGCTGAGGATGATATTTTTGAGATGCATCGCATGGGCCGGATCAGCAAGGAGGCAAAGGAGAAAACCAGGCCGTCCTTTTTTCATCTGCATAGGGGTCAGGCTGATATCTAAGGCTCCTTCCTCCATCAGTTTGGCCGCAACATGGGGCCAGAGTTCCGGGTTCCAGTCGTCCAGATGGGTCTCAATGACTTCCACCTGCTGAGCCTCCTCAGCAACCTGTTTACGTCCCATCATCAGGCGCAAGAGGTTAGGTCGCCCATCCTGGCGTTGCATGCTGCCTGCACCGTAACCGGTTTGTTCCAGGGTCATGGGCGGCATGGGACCGAAAGATTTACTCAGCTCAGCAACTAATGCCGCACCTGTCGGGGTGACTAACTCTTGTTGCAGCTTCACTCCATAGACTGGAAAACCTTTGAGAAGCTCGCAGACTGCCGGGGCAGGCAAGGGGATATCTCCGTGTTGGCAATGGACCCAACCACCATGGGGTAGAGGGAGTGGTGAACAGATCACCTCCTCTATACCAAGCAGGTCAAGACCGGCAACCACCCCCACAATATCAATGATGGCATCCAGTGCCCCAACTTCGTGAAAATGAATCTTTTCAGGGGTGGTTCCGTGGACATGGGCCTCAGCCTCAGCCAGACGGGTGAAGACAGCAAGGGATCGCTCTCTAATAAGAGGATCCAACTCTGATTGCTCCAGGATTGTGCGGATGTCAGAAAGATGGCGATGCCCTCCGGTCTCATCTACCTCAACCTGAACCAAGGTGGCCTGCAAACCAGATGCGGAGCAAAGGGAAGAGGTTAATTTCCAGCCTGGAAGTTTCAGCTGATTAAGGGGGGCCAGGAGGGTTTCCTGCGATAACCCGGCATTGAGCAAGGCACCAAGAAACATGTTGCCGCTGATCCCGGAAAAGCAATCCAGAAAGCAGATTTTCCTGCGTAAAGACGACATGAGCAGGTCGGGTAAAAGTTTCAGGTAAACTGTTCGCCAACAGGCAGTTGCATCCCGCAGATACAGGCCTGGACACACATCCTTTTTTTGCCCTCTGGCTGGATTTCCCGGACCAGGAGATAATCCTGACCAGTGGCTACAAGCACGCCGTTTTTGTCAGCCCGACACAGGGTTCCTGGTTTTTCCGTGACCTCACCTGGAATAACCTGGGGTTTGAAGAAACGGAAGCGCCGTTTGTCAATAAAACTATAGGCAGAGGGCCAGGGATCAAGACCCCGGATCAGGCAATGCAGTTCCTGTGCTGATTGACTCCAGTCCAACTGGCCCATCTCTTTTTTCAACATAGGAGCGGAACAGGACAAGCTGTCATCCTGTCGGATGGGACTGAGACTGCCTTGCTTGATCCTCGACAAGGCCTCGAACAGGGCCTGGCCGCCCAGGTCAGCCAGTTTTCTAAAAAGGGTACCGCTGGTATCGTCCTCTGTAATCGGCATGGTGATTGGCAACAGGATGTCTCCGGTATCCACGCCATTGTCCATCTGCATAATGGTGACCCCTGTCTCGCTTTCGCCGTTGATGAGAGCCCATTGGATTGGTGCGGCCCCCCGGTACTTGGGCAGGAGTGAGCCGTGGACATTAATGGTGCCCAAACGGGGGAGATTGAGCAGACGGCCAGGCAGGATCCTGCCATAGGCAGTGACTACGATCAGGTCTGGCTGGAGGTCGCTGACTGTTCCCATGAATGCATCATCACAGATACAGGTCGGTTGGAAGACCGGGATCTCTGCCTCTTCCACCAGGACTTTTACAGGTGGCGGACAGAGCTTTTTCCCCCGTCCCTGCCTGCGATCCGGCTGACAAACCACTGCAACGACCTGGTCTGGGCAGTCAAGCAGGGCCTGAAGACTGGGCACGGCAAATTCAGGGGTACCCATGAAGATTATACGCAGAGCATCACTCATTCTTTACCCTTCCTCTTGTTTTTTAATATTTTTTTCAGCTTTTTCTTATACAGGCTCCGTTTCAGACTGCTTATCCGGTCAATGAATAATGTCCCATGCAGGTGGTCAACCTCGTGCTGGATGATGCGGGCAAAGTGGTCTTGGGCTATGAAATCCAGCTCGTTTCCCTCAACATCCTGGGCGGTGACCCTGATTTTCTGGAAACGATCCACTTTGGCACTGTATTCCACAACACTTAAACACCCTTCCTGGTCTGGAATTTGGCCTTCACCTTCAGAAATCACTGGGTTGATGATAACAATGTTTTGGACTTTGCTTTCTTCGCCTTCATGGTTTGAGATGTCAATAACCACGATTTGCCGGGCAATGCCGATTTGGTTTCCGGCCAGCCCCACGCCTTGGGCATGGTACATGGTTTCGATCATATCATCGGCCAATTCCTGGAGTTTGTCGTCAAATGTTTCTATTTTTACTGCTTTTTCCCGGAGAACCGGAGCAGGGTAGGTTACTATTTCTCTGATAGCCATTTTTTGTATGTCAGACGTGAACGTGAAAAAATATATGCATTCCTTTTCCGTATGCTGATAACTAATAATTTTTGTGCCTGATGTAAAGGAGAAAGGCAACTTCAGCTGCATAGAAAAAACACTGGTCTTCCTTGTGTTCGCCTGCCATCTTGTGTACTCTTGAAAACAATTTCAGATTCATAACAGGAGAACAAAGGGTGAAAAAAGAAGATTTACAAGATGGGCTGGCATTGCTCAAGCAGCCGGTTTTGCCGTTGGTTTCTATGGTCCAGTTTATGTATCAGCTTAGCGGGCCAGGGGCAAAGGTTGAAGATATTATTGCTGGGATGACCGAGCCGATTGAGACGGCCTATACCGTCTATCCAGCCCCGGATAAAGCAATACGTCCCTATCTTAAGCAATTACAGGTGCTGGAAAAACTGCAAGAGAACGAATTGCCGGAAGAGGTCGTGGATACAGCTGGTCAGCCCGTGGATGCAGTGACTGCCTGCACCGCTTTGATCAATCAACGTATTATGGAAGCAGAATTGGAAACAATTAATTCTCTGCTTTGTGCGCCCTGCCATTGTCAACTTTGTTGTGTTGGCCCGGAACAGGACATGGAACAGGCATTTTTTGAGATTCCTTTGCAGGCAGAAGAAACCGGGCTTTTTGCCCTTCAAGCCCGGCATGATACCCCTGATACCCGGTGTCATGCAGCACTGAACGAATCCTGCCTGTTGATTGACGGGCACCCTTTTTATCAGGCTGTTCAACAAGCTGGTAGCCCTGAACTTTTTCACTGGCACAACGGCTGGAGTATGATTCTGCCTAAAAATTCATCCTGTCCAGCCCTTGAGCAAAGCGGACGTTGCAGTGTGTACAGTCAGCGCCCCCAGGTCTGTCGTCGTCCACAGATCTTTAGTTATATTCTTGAACCCTTGGAACAGGGGAGGCGATATATGCTGAGAAACTCTCTGCTTGCAGTAAGCGACTGTCCTTATGTACAATTTGCCAAAGAGGAAATCAATGCCTATGCCGCAGCCTGTGAGCTTGAATTGCTTGTAAAAGCCAATAAAGGTTGAGGTGGCAAGGTTAAAGAATCTCCTCCTGATGGTCTCCAGCTTCTTCATGGATTGCTTGCTCATCTTTATGATAGCGATATCTTATAATCCCTTGTAAAAGATAGAAATTGGCAAGATAAAAAGGGAGATAAAATAACATGCCCCAAAGAAAGGCCGGGCGCAGGCTCTGGCCCACGAACAAGGCAATCAGGCCACTGATACCACCCCAGAAAAAAAGGCCTTTGATGACACTTGGGTATTTGCTGGAAATGGTGTACCAGAGATCAATAATTCGGTAAAAGGCAGCTACAACCTGGACAGCGACGCACATCCCGAGAAGAAATACGAGAATTTTTCCGAGTATCATCATGAAGTACCTCTCTGTTGTCTGAAGATCATTCCTTAAAGATTATTTTATTGGTAATGTAGCTGCCTGGGGTCAGGTTGTGATGAGGCTATTTTTGCGGGAAGGAGCACTTCCAGCCGCAGGGGTCGCCTGCCGGGTTGCCATATCCTCTACAGCCAGTACATTGATAGTCTTCAGTAACAATCCTTCCGTCAGACCATTCCTGGGTGCAGCGAACAATGCCAGGGGCCTGACAGCGGTCATAGGAACGGACAACATGGCCCTGTGGCACAGGAGGTTGGGGATCTGGATTTGGGACCACATTAGGGATATTATCATCCACTACATCACAGTAGGCATCTCTATAAGATTGGGGGTCTTGAAATCGTAGCTCTCGTAATCTTTTGTTACAGCGCCTGCTGGCTGAGCTACAGTTTCTTCCGTCATAGCTGGCAAGGATTTGTCCGTTCCCTCCATTGATGAGGTCAGCTCGACAGTTTTGGGCCAATGCTCCGCTACTGCTGAGTACGCTTGAGCATACGAAGACAATACCTAATGCCAAGAGTTTGAATTTCATACCTGTTCTCCTGTGGGTTGAGTTTTTTTTTTCGGCTCTGGAGCCTAAAGTACATTCTCTACCTTTGCAATGTAATGGAAAACAGCAGAGAATGCATCTTTTATTCCTTACCCTTCCTTAACTCCAGTGAGTTAGTGGGTTAGGCTGCTTTGTTTGCCTGGGTGATCTTGTCTCCGGCCATATCATCTTGAAAAACCTCAGTGCCTTTTTTCATGGCACAGAAATCACCGCACATGGTGCAGGTGTCGCTTTTTTCCGGCATTTTGGCTTGCCGAAGTTCTTTGGCTATTTCCGGGAAGAGCAGGTACTGCTCCAGATCTGTCCAGCGCATATCCCGTCGGGCCATTGCAGCGGCTTTTTCGTTGTCCCGACGATCAGGGTATTTGGCAACATCTCCGATCCGCACTGCTAAACGGGTAGCCCGAACCCCTTCCCGGACATCGTTTTCATCAGGCAGGGCAAGGTGTTCTGCCGGGGTGATATAGCAGACCAGGTCTGCACCGTGGCGGGAGGAATTGGCTGCACCAATAGCAGCAGTAATATGATCATAACCTGCGCCACTGTCCAGCGGCAGAGGGCCAAGCACATAATAGGGGGCATTGCCACTCATCCGTTTTTCCAGCATGATATTGCCAGCAATCTCATCCAAGGGGACGTGTCCTGGTCCTTCCACCATCATCTGACAGCCCATGTCCCGGCCTAATTCAGCCAGTTCACAGTTGATGATCATCTCCGCCATTTGGGCCCGATCATGACTGTCATGAATGGCTCCGGCCCGGATGCCATTACCCAGAGAAAGGATGGCATCATATTTTTTCATCAGCCCACAGACCCGATCAAACTGTTCATAGAGCGGATTTTCTTTGCCATTGATATCCATCCAGGCCACCATAAAGGTGCCACCCTTGGACACCAGCCCTCCGTAACGATAACCCTGTTTGCGCAACCGTTCAATGCTATACTGGTTAATTCCACAGTGGATCGCCATGAAGCTGATACCATCAGCCAGTTGCTTTTCAATCAGGTCAAAGAGGTATTCCGGATCGAGTTTCCCAGGGTTGGCGTACTTGGCTGTGGTTTCCTTAAATGCCTGGTACAAAGGGACGGTGCCCACAGGCAGGTTGGTAGCTGCCAGAACTGCCTGCCGGATGGCATCAAAATCCCCATCAGCTGAAAGCTCCATCAGAGTATCTGCGCCTTCCTGTTCTGCAATCTTTGCCTTGCGTACTTCCATGGCAAGATCACAGATATCCGAGGAGGTGCCGATGGAGGCGTTGACCTTGGTACGGAGTCCTGTGCCGATACCCACGACTTTTTGTTGGGGCCGCAGGGGATGGTTGGTAATAACTATTTCTCCGGCTGCGACCCGGCTTCGGATAAGCTCCGGGGCAAGCCCTTCGTTCTGGGCAACGATGTTGATATGCTTGGTTATTTTTCCGGTTCGGGCCAGTTCTAATTGGGTGAGTTGGGTTTGCATGATGTTACCTCATTATCTGCTTGCCCTGCCGGAATAAAAAAAGGGCACCGGCAGAGCAATTGCTCTTCCGGAACCCTTTACCATCGCGTTCCATAGTTATAGAATATTCAGTTCGTCTTCTGGCTTCCCCTGCCCTGCAACAGCCTTCCCGCTTCTATTCAGAAACAGTGACTATGAAATGTGCAGGATCTCTTCAGGGGTTACAGCATTGGGTATGCCACGGATTCGCACCGTGTTCCGTTAACTGAAGATTATGTATGTTGTTTGCGGGCTACTATAAACACCTTTTGAAGTGTTGGCAAGCGTGGCGGGCAGGCATGCGAAGATCAGGAATGTTTTCCTGCATTGGATTGAGGGAAGGAGTTCCCGGAAGATAAGCGGGTGCAGAGGGAGAAAATGGTGTTGCAGTGCTACAGAGCCATTTTTTCCTGCTTCAGAACCTCTTTCTCCTGCTTCAGGGTGACTTTCTCCCGCTACAGAACCATTTTTTCCCACAGCAGAATGACTTTTTCCTGCTTCAGGGTGATTTCTGCCGCTTCGGGAAGGGTTTCTCCTGTTGCAGCGAGGGATTCTCCTCTTGCAGAGCGGGTTCTTCCTGTGCAATTCGTTATCCGCTTTCGTTGCACTCAAGCAGATCTACTCTACTAACGATTTTTCTTGCCGATACCTGGAGCATGATGTCCAATATTTTCAGGGGTTAAATTTCCTGCTTTTTCTCCTAGCAAGAGCTTTCTCACAGAGACTACGGTCGTTAATTCATTTTCCCGTTCACTTGGACTGGTGATTGCTTTCACCATTTCTCTGTAAATATCTACGGGAAGCCACATGGCAAGTTCCCATGACATTTGGTTTGCTTTTCTGAAATCAGAACCGGGAGAGTCTTCCTTCAAGCTTCTTGCAAGTGCCAGATACTCAGCAACTCTGACAGCTTGTTCGCGTGCCTTTACTTCCCATTTCAATTTTTCAAGGAAAACGGAGTGCTCTTTTTGAAGTGTTGTCTTGAGCCTTTCGCTAATACAAAGTGATGCAAGATATTGAAGTGCTCCAAAAAGGATCAATCCTAAAGTCAAACCCGGTAACCCAAGTGTGAATTCCATCTTTTCTCCTGCTATAAATCTTAATAAATGGAAACGCCACCCTGTTGGTAGCTGTAGATTCCGTAGCCTTTTGGCTCGATAATACGACAAAAACAGGTTCTCGTCACGACAACAAAAAGCAACTGCAAACCCACATGTTCCCGCCCCGTTCACCCAGCCCGCAACTTCTTCTCCGCCTCCACAATCAAAAAACCGATAACCCCGGCCAGCATAATCCAGACCCAGGAGCCAATACCGATGGCCGTGCTGTGGAAGAGCTGCTGCATAATCGGGACATAGGTATAGACCATCTGAATGAGCAGCATAGCCGAGACCCCGGCAAACACCCAGAGATTTGTGAATAATCCGAGCTGGAAGATGCTCTTGGTCAGGGACCGGCAGTTGAAGAGATAGAACAGCTCTATCATAATAAAGACATTGACCGCAACTGTTCGTGCCGTATCAAGGGAAGCCCCTTGTGCCAACTCCCATTGAAACAGGCCAAAGGCACCGATCAATAACAAGGTGCCCACAAGAAAATTCTGATGATCAGCTCGCTGGTCAGGATTGGGGTGTCAGGATCACGGGGCTTGCGCAGCATAATGCCCGGCTCCTTGGGTTCAAAGGCCAGCATCAGGCCCAGGAGAAACCGGGTGTAGTCATGTTGGTCCAGAGGATCTGCACCGGCAGGATGGGCAAGGTAAGGCCGAAAAAGATGGCCGCCAGAATAAAAATTATTCCGGGTATCCTGCCAAAGATCCTTACGTATGTAGTTGAAGGAAAGCACAATACTGCACTGCTTTCCAACGAAGATAACAGAAATACAGCATTCGATTATGTATCAGGAACGTTACAATAACCCTGCCCGGACGGTCACCAACTTTTCCGTTCGGGCACGGCACACAAACAGCACCTTTTCAAACAGCTATCTCCGAGCTTTTTTCCATCCGTCCTTCATAACTATAAAATTCCGTTTCACCTTTTTCAGGGACAATCCAGACCTCACGCGCCCCTTTTGCCAGATAGAGTTCTATTTTCTCCTCCATCTCACCTTTTGAATTGGAGGGAGACACTATCTCAACGCATATTTCCAATACCATCGCCATTAAAGCACCTCTTCTGGCGTATTAACTCGCCCAAGAACGGCTACTTGATTAGCGATGGATTGAATAGAAATACCTTCTGGAATTTGCGGAAGCAATTTTAATGTTTCACGGA
>NZ_JALAAI010000127.1:0-10185 GCF_052785085.1 Candidatus Electrothrix sp. | reverse complement strand
TTTATTGTGCATAACACCTGAAATGAGTAAAAGGTTTAACATTATTGACTTTTCCTCATTATACAGGCTTTTTATTATCTAAGCAACTGTTTTTGTGTGGCGTTGAGATATTCTTTTCAACACCCTTCATATGTAGCTATACCAAGTTGTTCCAATGGATACTGCACTCCCTTTGGGATGAGGTCGTACCGTGTAAATTTATAAAACGAAAGAACCAACAGAATTGTGGCAAATAGGAATACCAACCTATTCACACCGGTTACTATAGCGATTTTATCCCCATAAACCGGATAAAGCATAAAAATGACAATTGCTATCCCAAAGAGAAAAAGAACCTGAGATAACTTAATTTTTTTGACGGAAGAATTGTAATATATCGCGATTCCTGCGACATAAAGAAATAAATTATTAAATGGGTTTATATATGTGAGCCACTGCTCTTTAAGCGGTATCTCTGAATCCAACAAGAAAAATGAAAACACCACAGTCACGGCAAATGAAATTAAAAGCAATACATTGCCTTTAATGCTACTTTTCTCGTAAGTCATTATAATGATTGGTGTAAATGCATAGTAAACCATCTCATTTCCAATTGACCAAGCCCCAGTATTGATATATGAACCAGGCGAGACGAAACCAAACAAGGTGGTTAAGTTCAAAAATATTTTTTCTAATGAAACCTCGCCGCCTTTCGCTATGGTAGGAATAATCACTAACGCAATGCATAACCATAGCAACGGCCAGATTCTAAAAATTCGGCGGATATAAAATGCGACGATACTTTTCCTGTCGACTATAAACTTTGAGTAGACTATTGCCATGCTCAGTCCCGACAAGACAAAAAATACGGATACTCCATACACCCCTAATCTTCCGAGAAAGGCTGACGAGTCTAAGGGGAAATAATGCCAATATGTTAAGTGATAAAACATGATGGCTAACGCCATGAGTCCTCTAAGCCAATCGAGAGATTCTATTCTATTCGTCATATCTTGATTACCAGGCACCTATGCTTGCATTTTAAGCCCAACGTTAAGCGTCACTCTGAGCGCGCGGAGCAAGCGATAGGGTGAACGCTCTGGTTAGAATTTGTTTTCTATTAATTTGATGATGTCCGTATTACTTCTTTTATTCGCTAGTTCTAGCAGTGATTCGCCTTGGTGTGTTTTGATTTTTAAATCAGCTCCGGCCTGAATAAGGAATGCAACGCAGTCAGTATTGTTTCTAACAACAGCCCATTGGATTGGGTTATAGGCAAGTTCGCCATAATTCTGAGATACTTCCACTTTGTGAGCTTTATCAATATCACCACCATGGCTGATGATTAACTCCATCAATTTTATATTGCCGCTTATCGCTGATCCAATCATAGGTGAGACGCCAAAAGCATTCGGAATATTTACGTCTGCACCTGATTCAATTAAGAACTCTGAAATATCATTATTATTAACTTCCATGGCTCGTAGCAGTGCAGTTCCGCCATAAGCAATCTTTCCATCAATTTCTACGCCTTGATCTAAAATATATTTAACTATCTCCAAATCCCCATAGATAGAGGCATAGGCCAGTGCTTTGTTGACCATGTTGGGTTGTGTTGGAGGGTCTAAATCAATACTTGTTTCGGTCACAATCCGTTTAACATTATTAAGATCATGAGCTCGTATCGCTTCAAAAAGTTTACCTGAGGCGTCAGTCTCATTTGAGGGGATACATCCGGATAACAGAAGAGTGATGGTTACAAAAAGGGTCGCTAAATATTTCATATTATTTTCTCGATTCTAACAGTATTAATAAGTGGAAACTTTCCATGCTATTGACAGTAATAGATTCCACGAATTTCCACTTATTCCGATATTGAGGTGAAAAACAGGAAAACTTTTCCACTTATCACTTTTCGCCTCCATTTTTCCTCTTATCACGCTATACAGCAGCTAACATGGAACCCGGAACGAGTAACCGAAATTTTAAGAGCATCGTTTCTCCCGTATCAGAACCTTCCACTCAGCAACACCCGGTTGCTGATAACTAAAAGCTCTTTGACAGAAGTAAATAATCTTCTTTTGATAGCTACCAACCTTCTGTTAGTAGCAAACAGCTCCTTGTTTGTTACCAACAACCTTCTGTTGATAGCAAACACTCCTTCGTTGGTTATCAAACACCTTCCGTTGATAGCAAACGTTCCTTCGTTGATTAACAACAACCTTTTGTTGATAGCCAATAACCTTCTGTTAGAAGCAAACACTCCTTCATTGGTTATCAGTAACCTTCTCTTGATAATAAACAACCTTTTGCTGATAGCAAACAACCTTCTGTCAGGAGCAAACACTCCTTCGTTGGTTATCAACAACCTTTTGCGCACAAACAAAAAAGATCACCTTCTTCAGGCGTTATCGGCAAAACCTATCAAATATCTCTGCAACAATACTCCAAACAAGAGGGCAAACACCCTGAAGCGAGAGTAAAAACTCTTTACCTATCGCATGTCTTGAGAAAATTCAAGCAATTAATCACAACACTCCGCACTATCGCCGCGTAAAGGACTGTCTCAATGAATATCAGCTGCATGAATGAATTTGAACATGTATGTCTCCTGATCTAAAAGAATCCTCAATATTTACTATAAAAAAACTCATCAAAAAACATCATGGCCAACATGTCAATAGCTAATCAACTGAAAACAAAATGATATTTTTCATCACAAGCTAAAACATACAGATATTCAGCAATCTGAAAAGAGAAAGAAAAAAATAAACAACAGGGGAAAATCAGAAATATTGAAAAAGCAACGATCCTGGCAAAATCATCACAGGGGAACCAGGACCATTGCAGAGGAGGAAAAAAAGGAGAGAAAGAAAAAAAGAGAGAAAACTATAGTCCTACGTACTACAAACGGAAATCAATGTTCTGTAAAGGAAGAGTACAAAGAACATTTCTTCCAATCAACGGTATAGCTCATACCGTAAATAATCTGCACCACCTTGCAATCGCCTTGTCCGACACAGGAACAGCATTGCGGCTCTTGGCACATTTCTTGAATATTCTGCTTTATCTTCAGATGAACATGCTTATGGGTCAGAGGGCAGTCATATTCTCTTTTGACCACAGTCTGCGTATTTGTACTCATATTGCCACTCCTTTCAGTTCTCTGTTTTCAGAAAACACATAAACATCCTCAACTATCTTCAGTTAACCATATACATCCCCTCCCTGACAATAGGGCAATCACCTCATTCTTGCGGGCAAAATGCCCAGACCACACGGGCAACCCGGATTTCCGGGAAGGAGAGCACGGTCATTGAAGAACAGAAGAGAGAAAGGGGAGCTGAATATCATTCACAAAAATCATTTCTTCCCCAGTGGTCAAAAACAAAAAAGTGGCAAACAAAAAGGCCACAGCAAAAAAACACATAAAGAGAAGCATAATATACTCACCTGAGTACATTGCCAGCATGCTTTTTCCTGCCTGTTTTGTATCTTTTATTTTCTCTTGTAACATAACCGGCCTCCTCTCGATAAAATTTACTCGGTTATCCATACTTATTTATTTTTAATTATATATTTGCATAAAGCATGCCGGAAAGAACAAAACGCTCCCCCTTCAATACCTCCCCAGGAATGCAATGCAAAGAGAACTTACCATTTGGAATACAATAAAAAAAAGAGTAATACTCATATGATCAACATCAATATTGTCCAGATATCTGATTATATTTTTTCATTTCGTCACCTTTTCGAGACCAGCACGAAACGAATACTCTTTTCCTCAACACCTGCACCTTCACCTGCAGTTACTCATTCTGTATATTCTTTACCCGGCACGCACAGTGTGGTACAAAAAATTATCCTCCATACCCTTTTCTTCCCTTTTTCCCAGGATTGCCATTTGACGCCCAGCGGATAACAGACTATTATTTATGCTATGCATACAATTAACCAAACAATACAGACCTTTTTTTTCTGAAAACAATAGGAGAAAACTTCATGGGACGTGAAACCGTACTTTTTAAAACAGAAGAAAAAATGTCACGGAACGAGGTGGCAGAACTGCTCCGTACCCTGGCCGGGAAGATTGAAAAGGGCAAAGTTGTCCTCCAGCAGGGAACAAAGGATGTCAAGTTGAAGATACCAGATCGTGTTGAACTGGAAGTCAAAGCAGAAAAAGAGGTCGGTAAACGACGCTCCAAAAAAAAGCTTGAGCTGGAAATTGAGTGGCTCATCGGCGCATCTGCGAATAAACAGCAATCATTAACACTGGGATAGGAGTGAATACCTTTACAGAACAAAAAGCTGTGGTCACCGGGGCCACCCGAGGTATTGGACGGGCAATTACAGAGGCATTGCTGGCACAAGGAGCAACAGTTATCGGGCTCTATAATGGCAATACAAGGGCAGCTGAAGAACTCATCACAAACTGCCCTTGCCCTGAACGCTTGCAACTGCACAGGATTGATGTCAGTGACTATCAGGCTGTTGAATGCTTTTTCCGGCAGGTGGAAGAGGAATTTGATACCATTGATATCCTGGTCAATAATGCTGGCATCCGCCGGGATGCAGCCTTGGCAATGATGCGCAAGGAGGATTGGAATCAGGTCATTGATGTCAACCTGACTGGTGGCTATAATATGACCAAATTCGCGATCCAGCTGATGATGAAGCAAAAATACGGTCGTATTATTTTTATCACCTCACCCATGGGCCATCTCGGCTTTGCTGGTCAGGCCAATTATTCTGCCTCCAAGGCAGGCCAGGTCGGGATGATGAAATCCCTGTCCAAAGAAGTGGCTAAACGAAAAATTACAGTAAACTGCATTTCTCCGGGCTTTATTGGCACAGATTTCCTTGACGGCCTGAGCGATGCGCAGGTCAAGGCGTATAAAAAAATGGTTCCGGCCCGTCGTTTCGGAACCCCGGAGGAAGTGGCGGATGCAGTCCTCTTTCTTGCTGGCAAAAACGCTGCCTATATTAATGGCTCGGTTCTGGAAGTGACAGGAGGGCTGTAATGACTATGGATCAATCTTTTATTCAAGAACGGATTCCCCACCGTGCCCCTTTTCTCTGGCTTGACCAGATCCTGGAACTGGACCAAGAGAACATCCGGGCTGAAAAATATCTTGCTGCGGATCTTGACGTCTTTCAGGGCCATTATCCTGATTATCCTATCATGCCTGGTGTCCTTCTCTGTGAGGCAGTCTTTCAGGCCGGGGCCTTGCTGATCAGCGAGACATTACAGGGCAAGGAGGAAATAACCGGGGTTCCGGTGCTGACCCGAATTCTTGGTGCCAAGTTTAAAAGAGAGGTCGGGCCTGGTGATACGATTGAAATCAGGGCCAGCCTCAAGGAAAAAATGGGACCAGCCTGGTTCATGAAGGGCAGTGTCCGGGTCAAGGGTAAGGTTGCTGTGCAGGTCGAATTTGCCTGTGCTTTAAAAGAGGGATAAACAGGAAAGCACATGGATTTTCTTGGACTGAAAGATAAAAAAATCGTTATATTTGGCTTGGCCAACAAGAAATCTGTGGCCAGTGTCATCGGTAAAGTATTAGTGGAGGCAGGCGCAGAGGTTATCCATGTTGTGCGGACTGAGGAACGGGCCAAGACCTGCAAAAAACTCTTTCCAGACAGTCCGGTCTTTTGCTGTGATGTAGAGGAGGAAGAGAATATTATTCAGGTGCGGGACGAAATTGCTAACCAGGTTGGTAGCCCACTTGCAGGTATTGTCCATTCCATTGCCTTTGCCAACTACTCTGAGGGCCTCAAACCCTTTCATGGCACGGTGAAGAAAGACTTTCTCCAGGCTGTGAATATATCCTGCTTTTCCTTTATCTCCATTGCCAATCATTTTAAAAAATTGTTGGCTCCAGACGCCTCCCTGGTAACCATTTCCATCTCCACCACCCGCATAGCTGCTGAGAACTACGGTTATATGGCCCCGGTCAAAGCGGCTCTGGATTCTTCACTCTGCTTTCTGACCAAATCCTTTTCAGCCTTTTCCCGGATCCGCTTTAATGCGGTTGGTCCCAGCCTGCTCAAGACTTCAGCTTCAGCAGGAATCCCTGGATATATTGACTCCTACCTCTTTGCTGAACAGGCAATTCCGCGCAAAAAGGCCCTGAAGACCATAGAGGCTGCCAATACTGCGGCCTTTCTCCTTTCTGAACGCTCTTCTGGAATAACTGGTCAGACCATTGTGGTGGATGCAGGCATGGGCTCAAATTATTTTGATAAAGATATTATCAGTAAGGTGGTAGGCTGATGGCAAAGGAACAGCTCAACCTCTTTTCTCGTCTCTTGGCTATGGCCAAGCATGCCGTCGCTGTCTTCAGGGCAAAAGAGACACCGCTCTACGTAAAGTTAATACTCGGCCTCGGCCTGATGTACGTGCTCTCTCCCTGGGATCTTATCCCGGAAGCGATTCCCATCATCGGCATTCTGGATGATTTTACCCTGGCATCCTTGCTGATTGCCTGGGCAAACGGTTTTAGCTTGCCTGATAACGACGAATAAAACAGCGAGTAGGGGCACGGCATGCCGTGCCCCTACCAGAATTGCGATGTTTCAAGGCAGGCACAGGGGCCTGCTCTTCCAATATTAAAAAAAAATGCTCACAGATCCCCAAAAAAAAATCCTGCTCCGACTGGCCCGGCAAACCATAGAGGAAGAACTTGGTCAGCAGGCTACAGATCCGGTTGCAGAAAAAGACCTGGATGACCCTGAACTCCGTCAACGATGCGGTGTCTTTGTCACCCTGAATATCAACGGAATGCTTCGAGGCTGTATTGGCAGCCTTCTGGGCTTAGAACCTCTCACTGCCGGGGTACGCCGAAATGCCATCAATGCGGCCCTGCGCGATAACCGTTTTCCCCTGCTCACTGTGGATGAACTGGCAGATATAACCATTGAAATATCTGTCCTCACCCCACCGCAGAATCTGGAATATACAGACAGTATTGACCTTATCAACCGCTTACAACCCGGTGTTGACGGAGTCATTCTCAAAGCATCTGGAGGTGCTGGCGCAACCTTTCTCCCCCAGGTTTGGGAGCAACTTCCAGAACCGGAAACATTTCTCCGTAACCTCTGCATCAAGGCGGGCCTGCCTGCTGATAGCTGGCAACACGGAGAGTTAACTGTACAGACCTATCAGGCCAGCCATTTTAATGAACAAGAATTTCAAGAGTAACGCATCAGGAACATTCCCAGGAAATAATGAAAGAAATAACACTGTCTCCAGAACTCACCAAGGAAATTACAAGCATCTATCAGACTCTGCAGGAGGAGTACGATAAGGTCGCTGGCGAAATAGGACTTACCTGCAAAGGCTGCCCGGATAATTGCTGTGATTCTTATTTCCTCCATCATACCTACAGTGAATGGGCCTATCTCTGGCAAGGACTGAATCTTCTTGATCAGGAGACCCGCGAACAGATTATCAACAGGGCTAAGGAGTATATTGCCCAAAGTGCCGAGCCACTGGCCCAAGGCAAGCATCCCCAGCTCATGTGCCCGCTCAATGATAATGGTCTTTGCGGCCTCTATGAACACAGAATGCTGATCTGCCGAACGCATGGAACTCCAGCCACCATGACCACGCCTGACAAACAATTCATACGCTTTCCAGGTTGCTTTCGCTGCCAGGAAATTGTGGAGAAAAAATATGGTGCAGCAAACGATGCCCCGGCTATGAACCGCAGCCAGATCCTCAGTCAGCTGGCCTCTGTAGAATCCCGCCTTTTTGAGAGAAAACGTCATCTCTATCCCAAAGTCAAAAAAAACATTGCTGAAATGATTGTTCAAGGGCCTCCAACAGTCCCCTTGCCTCATTGTGAACGATGAACAACATAAAAAAAAGTCATCCTGATAACAACCACTCCTCCCCTTGGGAAGGGCTAACTAACAAATCATGAAAGTGCCAGGCACCCCCAAGGAGTCACCTGGTACTTTCATATAACCCCTTAAGATGGAGCAAGCTGATGAAGCCTGAAGACTCTCCAGAACAAATCGCAGGACATATTAGAGCAGGGGGCAGTATTGACCAGGAAACAGCCTGCACACTGGCCCGCGTCCCTAACCAGGAAACTCTCTGGACTACTGCTGATGAGCTTCGCCGCTACTTCATGGGAAATCGCTTTCACCTCTGCTCCATCATTAATGCCCGCAGCGGCAACTGCACAGAGAACTGCCGTTTCTGCGCCCAATCAGCCCGTTATAAAACCGGAACAACAACATATGGCATAGTTGATCACAAAGAAGCCATCAACATTGCCCTGGATAACGAGGCCCACGGGGTACATCGCCTTTCCCTGGTCACCAGCGGACATTCTGTGGACAAGGAAACCTGGAAAGAGCTGTCTGACCTCTATTCCAAAATCAATGCACAAACCACTATGGAACTCTGTGCCTCAATGGGTTTTCTTGATCAGGAACAGGCTGACCAGCTGGCAGAGGCCGGAATTACCCGGTATCACTGCAACCTGGAAACCAACGAGCAACGTTTCCCAGAGGTCTGTTCCACCCATAGCTGGCAAGATAAGGTCGCCACCCTGATCACTGCGGCAGAGGCTGGTATGTCGGTCTGTTCTGGCGGGATTATTGGCATGGGCGAAACCATGGAAGACCGGATTGAACTGGCTTTAGAACTCCGGGAAATAGGCGTCCAATCTATTCCCATCAATATCCTGACCCCCATTCCAGGTACTCCTTTTGCTGAACTGGAACCACTTCCGGTGGAAGAAGTCCTGACCACTATTGCCCTGTTCCGTTTTATCAATCCAGATGCTGTCATCCGCATTGCCGGAGGGAGGCAGCAGTTGGGAGATGATCAATATCGTTGTTTTGCAGCCGGAGCTAACGGTGCCATTGTGGGTAATTACCTGACCACCACAGGCAGCTCCATTGCAGAGGATATTGCAGCCCTGCGGAAAATGGGATTTTCTGTATAGCTGGGAGCCATGCTCACGACTTTCTCATAAAACTGTTATTCATGATCACCTGAGTAAATGGCGAAAAATTCTTCAGCAACGGGCACAGCAACAAAGGATCAACGAAAAAAAACAGGGGTAACCCAATTACCCTGAAACGGGTTTAATTTTATGAGGAATCACCGACCCCTTTCATATAAAAAACTCCTGTAAATGAAGGGCGGTGTGAATCAGCTTGCATAACTGATCTGTTTTCTCCGGCTGAGAAAGTATTGTGTAATAATCATCCTTGATTTTAGGGGCAAGGAGAAAAGCTTCTTGCCAGTCCGAGCGAGAGAAGGGGTCTTGACGAAGAGCATCCCAAAATCCGGTCAATTCAAACAGCCGATTGATCCGCTCGGTGCCTTTTCCATAAAGATGGCTTACCAAATACGTTGCCATCCCTACCTGAAGGCCATGCAGTCGTGGTTTTTTACAAATGCGATCAAGTGCGTGAGATATCAAATGCTCGCTGCCACTGGCCGGCCGAGAAGACCCGCAGATTTCCATGGCAATACCATTCAGCATTAACGCTGTTGCGAGTAGCCGCATACTTTCCAGGTCGTGTTCCGGTTTAGCCATCAGTTGAAAGACAGTGGCATCAGACAGAAGAGCTGCAAAGTCATCTACCTGAGTTCCTTTAATATTGAAAGCTAATTTCCAATCCTGAACAGCTGTGATCTTGGAAACAAGGTCACCGATACCGGAAAGCCATAGGATTTTAGGAGCTCGCAGGCATACCTCAGTATCCACAACCACACCGTACGGCATCGCAGCAGGGAGCGTGCGTTTTTTGCCTTTAAAATCAAGACTGCATTGTGGACTACAGAATCCGTCGTTGGACAATGCTGTGGGAAGAGCAATATAGGGTATTCTTCGAAGGAAGGATACGTATTTAGCCACATCAAGAGTTTTTCCACCGCCGCATCCGATAATCAAATCAATCTTAGCAGTATCTTCAAAAATATCCTGGGCTTGTTCAAAGCTGGAGTGCAAAACAGATATTTCTTGAACAAGATGAATATCTTCATTCTTGAGCGCATATCGTATGCGAGCCATAAAGCTTTCATCAAGGCCTTCACTGTAGAGACAAAGAACCTTTGTCAGCAATTCCCGGACACGACAACGATATACGCCTGTTGAGCATTTTTGCTCTCTCTGGAGAGACTCAGGCGTTCTTCCCTATAGCAATGTGACTATTTTCCTGGCCGTCCAGCTAACTTTCTCTTCA